>DASPNB010000171.1:0-4950 GCA_035626755.1 Flavipsychrobacter sp. | reverse complement strand
GCCGCTTCGACTATACCCCTGGGGATTGCTTCAAGTTTCACGAGGCTGTCCGCGAGCACATTCTGCCCTTGCAAAAGATGCTGGTAGAGGCCCGCAAACAAAGGTTAGGATTAGACGTAATGCGTCCCTGGGATGGCGATGCTGAACCTGAAGGAACTGAACCGCTCCATCCCTTTACCACGGGTAAAGAACTTTCCGACGGTGCTATAGAAGTATTCGGCCGCCTGCGTCCTTTCTTCAAGGATTGCCTCGATACCATGGTCGATATGAAGCGCCTCGATCTTGAGAGCCGCATAGGTAAGGCCCCCGGTGGCTACAACTGCCCCCTGGCAGAAACAGGTGTACCCTTCATTTTCATGAATGCCGCCGGTACCATCGGCGATCTCATCACTATGATGCACGAAGGTGGTCACGCTGTCCATTCTTTCTTGTCTCATCCCCTTAAGCTCAGCGCCTTCAAAGAATACCCCATGGAGATAGCCGAACTGGCCTCCATGAGCATGGAACTCTTCACCATGGAGCACTGGGATGTCTTCTTTAAAAATACAGACGAGCTGAAACGCGCCAAATTGGAAGAAATGGAGCGCGTCATCTCTGTACTCCCATGGATAGCAACCATAGATAAATTCCAGCACTGGCTATACACCAACCCCGGTCATAGCATAGCTCAGCGCGAAGAGCAATGGCTCAGCATACTCAACGAATTCTCCACAGGCATTACCGACTGGTCAGGCTTCGAAGAGTTCCGCGCCAACTTCTGGCAAAAACAACTGCACCTGTTCGAAGTGCCCTTCTATTATATAGAGTACGGCATAGCACAACTAGGAGCCATAGCTATGTGGCGCCAGTACCGCCAAAACAAAGAACAGGCCCTGGACAACTATATGAAAGCCCTCAGCCTCGGCTACACCAAAACACTCAAAGAACTCTACGCCACCGCCGGCATCAAATTCGACTTTTCACCCACCTACATCAAAGAACTCGGCACCTTCGTAAAAGACGCCCTGCTTGAAATGGGCTTGAAAGCTGAAAGAGAACAGACAAAAAGTTAAGTCCATTAGAGTTCGTCATTTCGAACGTAGCGAAATGCTACGAAGTAGCGTGTAGCGAAGTGAGAAATCTCCTGAAGAATAGCGACTCGGCTGAATAGAGAACTAAAGCCGTCAATGATATGAAATACCGGCTCAGCTGAAACTAATCAGCTGGGCCGCCAATACTTTCATAAAGGTCATCCCACTGGGCATTCATGCCAGTCACTAGCTCATTCTTCTTCTCCCGTCTCCATTTCTTGATTTTCTTTTCATAAAGAATCGCTTCTTCAATTGAACTGAACTCCTGGTAAAACACCAGCTTCTCAATATTGTACTTATCAGAAAAACTCTTTTTGATATAGTGCTCTTTGTGTTGAAATATTCGCCTAAGCAGGTCTGAAGTTATACCTATATATAAGGTCGTATGGTGCTTATTAGTTACTATATAAACATATCCGCCCTTCTGCATCACTAAATATACAAAAGGAAAGCCCGATGCGCATAATGCCCAATAAACCGCGTCATTTCGAACGCAGTGAAGCATCATAAAGTAATGCTAACGGAGAGAGAAATCTCCTGAGGAGTGGCGGCTTGGCTAAATAGGTGCAATAACTCTATTCACCACCCCGGCTACCTCTCAGGAGATTTCTCCCTACGTTTCATCCCGTTAATACGGGATTCCACTACGCTCGAAATGACGCCCTCGATTGGGCACAATCACAAGCAAAAAGTTACAAACTACATCGTAATATCAAACTGCACCAGATCCACAAACTCACTTATCCTTGCACTTATCTCCTCATTGGTCAGTTCCTTCAGCCTGTTAGGCCCAAATTTTTCTACACAGAAAGAAGCCATAGCAGAACCTACAATAATAGCCCGCTTCATATTTTCAAAAGAAACGTCTTTGGTCTTGGCTATATGACCCATAAAGCCACCTGCGAAAGTATCACCCGCACCTGTCGGGTCAAACACCTCTTCCAGTGGCAATGCCGGGGCAAAGAACACCTGCTTGCCATGGAACAGCAGTGCGCCATGTTCACCTTTCTTAATGATCAGGTACTTAGGGCCCATCGCCTGTATTTTGGCAGCAGCCTTCACCAGTGAAAATTCACCGCTCAGCTGGCGGGCTTCGCTATCGTTCACCATCAGCACATCTACAAGACTCAGCGTAGTCTTCAGGTCTTCAAGTGCTACTTCCATCCAGAAGTTCATGGTGTCCATCACCACCAGCTTTGGGCGGTTCTTCAGTTGCTTTATCACATTGGTCTGCACCGCAGGTACCAGGTTGCCCAGCATCAGGAATTCGCAGTCCTGGTAGCTTTCGGGCAGGGTAGGGTTAAAATGTTCCAGTACGTTCAGCTCTGTTACCAGCGTATCGCGGGTATTCATGTCCATATGGTAACGTCCGCTCCAGAAAAAGCTCTTGCCGTCTTTCACCACTTCCACACCTTCCATATCCACGCCGCGGTTGGTAAGTGCATCCATTTCCTCCTGCGGAAAATCACCACCCACTATCGACACCTGCCTGATCTTATTCGTAAAATAAGAAGCCGACCATGCCACATAAGTTCCCGACCCCCCTATTATCCTGTCCACCTTCCCGAATGGTGTTTCCAGCGCATCAAAGGCCATAGAGCCTATTACTACTAAAGACATATCTGTTTTTTAATTTGGCGCAAAAGTAATCTTGATACTCGATACTTGATGCTGGATACTCGATTTTTCTTTATTGAACGGTCCCAGGAGATATTGTCCACATTTTGATGAATGTGGACAGCTTATTCTGTTGTAGCCTCCTATTTACTGTAGTTTTAATAAATGAGCTACAGGCAACTCGAAATATGGCAGTTGGCAAGAGATGTTGTCATTTCAGTACATCGAATGACTTTTACCCTTCCTAAACACGAAATGTTCGAAACTGGAGCACAAATTAGGCGGTCAAGCAAGTCTGTCCGTTCAAATATAGTTGAGGGTTATGGTAGGCGGGTTTACAAACAGGAATTTATTCGTTTTATCATCTTTGCATTGTCCTCAAACGATGAAACTATGGATCATCTGGATACCCTGTACGAGACAGGTTCCCTCACGAACGAATCTGGCTACAGATATTTAAAGGAAATGATTGACAAACTCGGTCGGAAGCTTAATAACTTCCTGGACAGTGTGCAGAAACAGCATAACAAGTTGGCGGAAAACAAATAAATTTACGAAAACTCTGAGCCGGAAGCCCAATATCGAGTATCCAGCATCGAGTATCCAGTATCGGAAATGAAAGCAATGATATTCGCGGCAGGTCTTGGTACAAGACTAAAGCCATTTACAGATAAACATCCAAAGGCCCTCGCCGAAATAAACGGCAAAACCCTCCTCGAGCATACCATCCGCTACCTGCAAAAATTCGGCATCGAAGATGTAGTTGTCAACGTCCACCATTTCGCCGATCAGATTGAACAAGCCATCAACGACAACTCCGGCTACGGTTCCTGGGTCACTATCTCCGACGAGCGCGAAGAAGTACTGGAAACAGGCGGCGGTCTAAAAAAAGCAGCAGATCACTTTACAGGAGATGAGCCCTTTGTGGTAATAAACGTAGACGTGCTCACCAATCTCGATCTCGGCAAAATGATAGAGCAGCATAAGGACAGCGAAGCCATGGCCACTCTCGCCGTAATGAAGCGCGACTCTTCCCGACAGTTGTTATTTGATGAGCACATGCTCCTCTGCGGCTGGACCAATACCGGTACCGGCGAGCAAAAGATCAGCCGGGAAGTACTATCCATGTTCCCATTTGCCTTCAGCGGCGTACAGGTACTTTCTCCGGCCATACTGGATATGCCATTCTCGGGTAAATTCTCCATGATAGACGTATACCTCCATTTCGCGAAAACGAACATCATCAAAGGCTTCGACCACAGCGGCAATATCTTCATTGACGTAGGCAAACCCGAGAGTTTGGAAAAGGCAGCCTATTTATTCGAGTAAAAAATAAACACTCCCCTCCTGGCAGGGAGGGGACAGAATTTGCCGCCTGCCGGCAAATTCAGGGGAGGGAAGCACAGCGACTGCGCCGCTCGCCCCAAACTAAACAGCCCTATAAATCCTCCTTTGTGAGGCCCTTGTGTGTGGGCGAAGGGGTGGCCGGTGGATGTCCGTTCAGCACACAAGCCACCCAACCCTCAAAGCCGAATAAAGCGCGTCACCTCGAGCGGAACGAAGTGCTGTGAAACAGCATGGAGTGAAGAGAGAGGTCCCCTGGGAATTAGCGACTCAGTTCAATAGTGCCACTAACGTTTGATAAACAGTTTCTGCGTGCAAGCACTTTCTGGATCCGAATACCGCAGTATATACATCCCATCCGGCAGAGGCAGTTGCAAATCACCGCTTTCAGGGATATCATCGGTTTGATAAACTATTTGTCCGTTTAAGTTGGTGATCTGCACGTTTCCTTTTGTGGTGCCGGTTTTTGAGATGAGTTTTATGTGGCCGGTGGTCGGGTTGGGTGAGAGGGTGAAGGTAAGGGGTGTGGTATTAGTTATGTTTAAAGGAAAGCAGGGCGGATTAAAATCCACCTTCCTAACACGGAAACCATGCGCCTCGCATATGTAAAGGTTCCCGCATGAATCTACAGCAACCCCAGCCGGTCGGCTTAGCTCCGCAAGTACTGCTACCCCTCCGTCGCCACTAGAGTTGTTGTTTCCATTGCCTGCGATAGGCTCTATCAATCCATCGGACCTTAACTTTCGTACCTTATTAAAGTTCTGTTCAGCGAAGTAAATGTTGCCAACCTTATCAATAGCTACTTTCCCTGGACTGATCTCTGCATTTAACGCAGGTCCCCAATCCCCATTTGATCCTGATACGCCGCTACCTGCTATGGTTGAAATAATACCGTAAGTATCTACCTTTCTGATATACG
>DASPNB010000170.1:0-3949 GCA_035626755.1 Flavipsychrobacter sp. | reverse complement strand
TGCCCTGTTTGTTTCGCAGATCATTATGGCCCTGGTGCGCTACGGTAAGGTCAGTTCATTCCATACCTACCTGGCAAAGGCAGCTGCCCTTCTGCAGGGCTCTTTTCTTATTCTCCTGTTCTTTTTGGAAGAACCACCTGTAATCCTCTTTTATATAGCAACGGCAGTAACCGCTCTCGACCTGGCAGAGGAAATGATATTAGTTCTGCTGCTACCTAGCTGGCAGGCAGATGTAAAAGGCCTGTATTGGGTTTTGAAAGAAAAAAAGAAATAGTCTATTTAAACTGCAGCACTCTTGCCGGGTGAATGCGGCGAATGTAAAGCGTCGGAAGAAGCATACAGGCAATACAAAGCAGTAAAGTTGCGAGATCGGTAACGAGCACATGCCACCATATTACCCGAAAGGGAACAGTAGTCATATAATAGCTGGTTTCCGAGAGCTTTAGGAAACCTGTTTCCTGCTGTAGCCAGGCAAGGCCAAGGGCAAGCACATTACCGGCAAAAATGCCGATGCCCGCTATAAGGCCTGCATAATATAAAAATACACTGCGCATCTGCCCAACGGTCATGCCCTGGGCCTTCAGCACACCTACCATGCGGGCTTGCTCTACTATGAGTATTACCAGGGCAACTGCCAGATTGATGATCGCCACTATAGCCATGATAGAAAGAATAATAGACGCATTCACATCCATCATCTTCAGCCAGGCAAAAACGTGGGCATAGGTCTCTTCCATGGTGAAGGAATACAAAGGCGAAACGAGATATTCCTCCAGTATCTTGTCCGCTATCTTTTCGCTTTGTTTATCGTCGGCAAGGCTGAGCTGGTAGGCACTGATATCGCCTTCTTCCCAGCTGCTGATATTGCGCAGCAGGCGTATATCGCAAAGGGCATTGGCCCTGTCTACTTCTTCCATTGCTGTATGGAAGATACCAGCCAGACGCACCTTACGGATACGTGGGAAAGTAGAGCCTTCTTCAAGAAAGTATATCTGCGCCATATCGCCCACTTTCAGTTCCAGCCTGTCGGCTGTGGCCCGGGAGAGTACGATGTCTTTAGAATAAGCGGTATCGGAATAATCTATTTTATTACCACTGAAGCTGATGCCTTGAGAAAAATGAAAATTCTCCGGAACACCTTTGAACATCAGGCCCTCCATTTTACCATCAAACTGGAGAATACCCGCACGTTTGATGAACGGCGCAATATGGGTCACGCCGGGAACGGCTGCGATCTGTTTTTCCAGTACACGATCTTCCTGTACGGGTGGCATACTGGCTGTCTGGAAGGTGTTCAGGCCGTATTGGTGAATATGAATATGGCCTTCAAAGGCGTAGAGCTTCTCGCGGATCGAAGCCTTAAAGCCACCCACTACCGACAGGGCAACGATCATTACAGCCACGCTTAGCGTAGTAGCTACAATGGCTATCCTGATAATGAAAGAGGAAAAATTTCCCTTTTGTTTCAGCAGGTTGCGCCGCGCTATGAAGAATGGTAGATTCAATTTTTGAACCGCGATTTACTTGATTTTAAGAAATACCGGGTGTAACAAGATCAAATATACCTCAAAGAAAAAGGACTACCACAACTTGGTAATCCTTTAAATCTTATAAATCGTGGTTCAGACGGGGCTTATTCCATTGCGGTTGCACCTTCAATAAGGACAGTAGCCTTATTGTTCAGCACTTCTACAAAGCCTGAAGTAATTTCATAGAGCTCTGTCTGGTTTTTGTCCTTCAGTATCTTCATTTTGCCCTTGCCCAGGGTTGCGATCAGCGGGGCGTGCTTATCCAGTATCTCGAAAGAACCTTCAATACCGGGAAGTTGCACACCATAAACGGTGCCGCTGAATACCTTGTGCTCGGGTGTTAATATTTCTAGTTGCATTGTTTGTTAATGTGCTAATATGAAAATGTGCAAATGTGCAAATTCCCTGTTATTAATAACAACGTGGCCGGCGAAAGGAAAGCACTATCACATTTCCACATCACCACACTTCCACATTAATTTTTCGCTTGTTCTATCAGCTTCTTACCCTTTTCAATAGCGTCATCTATGCTACCAACCAGGTTGAAGGCTGCTTCCGGGTATTCATCTACTTCACCATCCATGATCATATTGAAACCACGGATCGTTTCTTCGATGGGAACGAGTACGCCTTTCAGACCAGTGAACTGCTCGGCAACGTGGAACGGCTGGGAAAGGAAACGCTGCACACGACGCGCGCGCGATACTACCAGCTTATCTTCTTCACTCAGTTCATCCATACCCAGGATCGCGATGATATCCTGCAGTTCCTTGTAGCGCTGCAGTATCAGCTTTACACGGTTAGCGCAGTTGTAGTGCGCATCACCAACGATAGCAGCAGTAAGGATACGTGATGTAGAATCCAACGGATCTACCGCCGGGTAAATACCAAGATCGGCGATCTTACGACTCAATACCGTAGTGGCATCAAGGTGGGCGAAGGTTGTAGCCGGAGCCGGATCGGTAAGGTCATCCGCAGGTACGTAAACGGCCTGTACTGATGTGATAGAACCATTCTTTGTTGATGTGATACGCTCTTGCATCAGGCCCATTTCAGTAGCCAGGGTAGGCTGGTAGCCCACCGCTGATGGCATACGACCCAGCAGGGCTGATACCTCAGAACCTGCCTGTGTGAAACGGAAGATGTTGTCTACGAAGAACAGGATGTCCTTTCCTTTGCCCGTGCCATCACCATCACGGAAATATTCAGCCATTGTAAGACCTGACAGGGCCACACGCGCACGTGCTCCGGGTGGTTCGTTCATTTGTCCGAATACGAATGTTGCCTTAGAATCTTTCAGCTCTTCAAGGTTTACAGTAGACAGATCCCATCCACCTTCTTCCATGCTGTGCTTGAATTTATCACCATATTTCACGATGCCGGCTTCAATCATTTCACGCATCAGGTCATTACCCTCACGTGTACGCTCACCCACACCGGCAAACACAGAAAGACCCGCATAAGCCTTGGCGATATTGTTGATAAGCTCCTGGATCAATACAGTTTTACCCACACCCGCACCACCAAACAGGCCGATCTTACCACCCTTGGCGTAAGGCTCAATAAGGTCGATTACTTTGATACCTGTGAACAGTATCTCAGATGCTGTGCTCAGGTTCTCAAACTTAGGAGGCTTGGCGTGGATAGGGCGTGCATTGTTTGCCTTAGATGTTTGTGGCAGACCGTCGATTGCATCACCTGTAACGTTGAAAAGGCGGCCATTGATCTGGTCACCTGTTGGCATCGCGATAGCCTTACCGGTATCGGTAACGTCCATACCACGCGTAAGACCTTCAGTACCGTCCATCGCTACGCAACGAACGCTGTCCTCACCCAGGTGCTGCTGAACTTCCATTACCAGGATATCTCCGTTATCGCGCGTCAATTCAAGGGCGTTAAAGATCTCCGGTAACTTGTTGTCACCGCTAAAGTAAACGTCCACTACCGGACCGATGATCTGCTTGATCTTACCAACGTTTGGCATATAAAATATTATAAAGAAGTTTTTCTGAAATGATGAGAAAACCGGAGCCTTCCCAATTTTGGCGCAAAGGTAAGGCTTAGCAGTAAAAAATTCAAAAAGTTTTGAAGCATTTCGGTGGGGAAAATGGATAATATTTTAGCGGCTTCAACATTGTCAAATGTAAAAAAGGCATATCTTTACGTCAATAACTCATTTATGCAAAAAGCGATCCTTTCATTCCTGGCAGTTTGGGCCTTTTCTATTGCTTCATTGGCCCAGCAACAGCCAAAGTCGAGTATTTTAGAATATGAGGGTAATCAAATTACCGTAGCCTATGAGTATGAGACCGTTACCATCGAAGATCCGGAAAACGGGAATATTGTGGACAGAGTAATGCGTCGTGAGAAACCGGACCTGCTTAATGGCAACCAGATATATCAGGGCAAAGAGGCTGATG
>DASPNB010000169.1:0-2048 GCA_035626755.1 Flavipsychrobacter sp. | reverse complement strand
GTCTGTCGCAAGACTAATTGACTCAACTCCTCTGAAGAACGGATTATTCGTTTGCACATACAGCTCATTTATCATAGCCCCTCCATTACCATTTTCGTCCAGTGTGTCTAGTCTTAAAACGACGTTGTCGGTTGCCGTATCATAGGTAGAGTAGGCTACAAACAATCTAAAGTTTCCGGGGCCGGCGCCGGCGGTTATTATATCTATATTGGAATACCGGGTCGATCCCGTGACGGCGGCGCTCGTCACTACTGTAAAGTTCTGGCCATAGTCGGTTGTCTTAAGTACCTCCATGTTTTGAGGCCTTCCGGGGCCGCCGGCCCTGTAAAGGCGGCCTATATATATGGTACTGTCGTAGCTTACTGACACACGGGCCTGGCTATAATAGTTGCCGCTGGTCGGACTTACAATAACATCCGTGCCGCTGGTCGGTTTATTTCCCTGTGCAAAAAGAGTATCGGTTGCACAGGTCAGCATTGAAATCAAACAAAAAGAAACAGCTCTTAACATGGCCGGCAATTTTAAGGGTATATTATTGAGAACACACTTCCAAAATACATATAATGTAAATCAAAGTCAATAATCCGTTAAGCTTCCGGGCCGATGTGCAAATTATCGGCAAAATTGTATTCTTTTACGCTGTTTCTTGGTTATGGCTAAACTCCGGCTTGGTATCGTTATCAATGATTTGTTGGTGCCCGCGTGGCAATCGCAGGTAATTAACTCGGTCTTAAACTCCGGCTATACCCACCTCAGTGTTCTTATCCTCAATCCGCCTCCTCCCTCCAAACCCCTGCCCTTCCTGCTTTCGCTCTTCAAAAGTTACGACAACAAAAAGCAACTCCAGGCGCCTGATGCTACCCGGCGTCAAGACGTCTCAAGCCTTGTAAAGAACACTCCCGTTGTCGATACTTCATCGGTAGCAATAAAGGAATTAGATGTAATTCTCGATCTCAGCGAGGCTCCCATTAGCAACAGCCTGCACAGCATACCCGTACACGGCATCTGGTCTTACTACTTCGGATCAACGGAAAATAAAGATGCTGTAGCTGCCTGCGAAGTCCTGACGAATACTCCTATACTACCTTCAGGTCTGAAAATCAAAACAGCCGGAGGCGAAGAAAAAATAATCTACCGGTCCTTCTCCCTCACCGACCCGTCCTCAATCAAGCGAAGTCTGAACCGCTGCTACTGGAAGAGCGCCGCATTTCCGGCACGGATGCTGAAGCTGCTGCACGATGACCCTGCCGCATTCAACAACATCGATATAATCGCTAACCCAACTGAGGGCAAAGAGTTATCTAATACTTCATTTGCGTTCAACTTCATTAGCAAAACAGCAAAGCGAGTCGTCAATAGGCTCAAAAGAGGGAACACCCGGAGGGACTGGATGCTGATGTACAATAGCGCCTGTCCTCCCGGCAGGAAAATCGACTTGCGCGACTTCAAAAAGCTCCAAGCCCCTCGCGGCTTCTTCTGGGCCGACCCGATCGTTGTTAAGAAAGACAACAAGAATTACATTTTCTTCGAGGAATACGTTTACGCCACGGGCCGGGGGCGGATTTCAGTAATAACTCAGAACGAAGACGGAAGCTTTACTCCCGCACAGCCAATTCTTAATAAACCATACCATCTATCCTACCCCTTTGTTTTCCAGGTCGGGGACAAATGGTACATGATCCCCGAAACTTCCGAAAACCGCACCATCGATTTATATGAGTGCATAGAGTTTCCCCACAAATGGGAGTTAAAAAGAACCTTAATTAAAAATATTTGTGCAGCAGATTCTACAGTCATTTACCACAAAGGCCGCTGGTGGCTCTTCACCTGTGTGGAAGAAGTTGCCGGATCTTTGTTGCTCGATGAACTATCTATTTTTTACACCGACGATATTATTAACTCCGAATTAGTTGCACACCCGCAAAATCCTGTTGTATCCGATATAAGACGAGCCCGCCCTGCTGGTCCGCTTTACATTCACAATGGTTCTTTGTATAGGCCTTCGCAAATCTGCGCACCTTGGTATGGCTGGGGTATTTCTATCAACC
>DASPNB010000168.1:0-2710 GCA_035626755.1 Flavipsychrobacter sp. | reverse complement strand
ACATCGACAATGTTTGCCCACCTGCCAATGAAATGCCACCGCAGACAACGAAGAACGGCGATACACTCACCTGCGACGCCAAAGGTCCGGCTTGCATCTTCGTTTACAAAACGGTAAACGAACCACATATAGGTGAGCTGAGTTTCTTTAAAGTATATAGCGGCACCATTAGGAGTGGCATGGAACTCGTAAACGAAACTACTGGCGTCACCGAAAAGATCAACCAGTTATACGTAGTGGAAGGCAACAAACGCACCGCCGTGAACGAACTGGTTGCTGGCGATATTGGCGCAACACTAAAGCTGCGCAACACCCACGTCAATAATACGCTTCACGATAAGGGAAAAAATATAGAACTACAACCTATCGTCTTCCCCGAGCCCCTAATGAGCATTGCAATTGCTAACAACAAAAAGGGTGAGGAAGAAAAACTGGCAGCAGCTATGCACCAGTTAAAAGAAGAAGATCCTACCGTGCACATCGAAGTATCGCAGGAACTGGGGCAAACTCTATTGCATTGTATGGGCGATATGCACCTCGCCGTCATCAAATGGAAACTGGAGCATATCTATCACCTCGATGTTGCCTATACTAAACCGCGTATCGCGTATCGCGAAACAATACGCAGCCAGGCCAATGCTACCTATCGCCACAAAAAGCAATCAGGTGGTGCAGGACAGTTCGGTGAAGTTACCATGCGAATAGAGCCTTACTTTGAGGGCATGCCCGAACCTGCAGGCCTGAACGTAAGGGGCAAGGAAGAAATCAAACTTCCCTGGGGCGGTAAGCTGGTTTACTACAATTGCATTGTTGGTGGCGTAATAGATGCCCGCTTCCTTCCTTCTATATTAAAAGGTGTAATGGACAAGATGCATCGGGGACCTCTTACAGGATCTTATGTGCGCGATGTACGCGTTAGCGTATACGATGGCAAAATGCACGCGGTCGACAGCAATGATATGGCTTTCAAAACTGCAGGCACCATGGCGTTCAAGGAAGCCTTTCAGCTGGCCAGCCCTCTGCTACTGGAACCTGTCTACTCCGTAGAAGTACTCTGCCCTGAAGAAATAACGGGTAACATAATGGGCGATTTGCAGATGCGACGTGGCATGGTAGAAGGCTTTGACGCCGAAGGTCATTTTACTGTGGTAAAGGCCAAAGTGCCTCACGCTGAAATGTATCAATATGCATCTGCTCTACGCAGTATGACACAGGGACGCGCGCGCTTCCGCATGAGGTTCGATCACTACGCCCCTGTTTCAGGGGATTTACAAAAGAAGCTCACAGAAGCTTACAACAAAGATAGTCTTGAACTGGCTGAGGCCTAGAAGCTCAGCGATAATAGCACATACAGCAAATGCCGTCTTTCTGGACGGCATTTGCATTTTGAAGCTACTTGATTTTATGATTTCTTTATCTACTGTGGGTATCGGTTTTAAAGATAGTAGTAGGAACGTATGAAGACTTAAAACCAATGATTATGACACAGATAAAAAACCTTACGATAATAGCTTTGTTGGCAACCGGTACACTCGGCTCCTGCAAAAAAAGCGATAGGTATGAAACAAATCCCGGCAATATCGTCTCTACAGAAGTTATACAAGATGCGGGTCAGAAAATAACCCCTGCGGATGCAGCACAATCCCCTTCTTCAGCTGTAAACTGGAAGGGTGGTAACATTTCGATACTTTCCATGCATTTCGAGGGAAATATATTAGGGCCGGTTGACGACACTCGCCCGGTCTATGCCGAATACGGTCAGCCTGTATTAGCCGATTTATTTTCACCCAACCTGGCAGGCACTTTAAAGGTTCCGTACGGACCTTATACTATCACCACCCTTAGAATGAGGATCGGACCGTTTGCGGGCTCTGCTTATGCATTGCAGCTTCAGGGCTCTTTCGTTGATCACAACGAATTGGTCCCTGTGCAGGTGTTTGTTGATAATACCATGGAACTGCGCGGACAAAACAAGAGTCGAATAATTGTCTCTCAATCCAGTGAGTACATGTCGAAAGTGTCTCTTAACGTAAATACGCTTACAAAAGGGCTCGGTCAATCGATGTTGCAAAGCATGGAAAGAACAAATGGAACAGTTGTAATATCCAACAAATCAAATATTGAAGCCTACCGGTTGGTTTTGGCCAATATGCAAAACATGCTGACGGTAGCGTACCCATAGTGTGTAAGGTTATTTATTCTATTAAGCGGTCGGCGTTGCCGGCCGCTTTTGTTTCCCAAAGAATCCAGAAAAATCCCCGACTTGTGTGGAAACTCAGGTATAAAAACATGAATTACTGGAAATACTATTATAACAACTCATTTCCTTATAAATCATTAAAGAATAAAAGCAGAGCTGGAATTTTATGGTTTCTTTTCGTTTTGCGGGTATTGGTTTTTTGTATTCGCTGGAAGAAATGGGATATTCATTCATAAAACAAAAAACTATGAAACAGATGAAGAACTTAGGAATTATAGCACTGCTGGCTCTTGGATCATTAACGTCTTGCCACCCCGAAGATGCATACGAAGTCGCTCCTGCTAATAACGCTGGAAACCCGGATGCAAGTTTTGCTCGTGAGGCAAGCACACCTGGAGAGCCGGATATGGCAAGCATACAATGGACCGGAGGAGAAGTTGGCATACGTGAAATGTACTTCAACGGCGGGCTTGTCACAGAAAAAGGCGAGATCAAACCTGTTGAGTTGAG
>DASPNB010000167.1:0-2521 GCA_035626755.1 Flavipsychrobacter sp. | reverse complement strand
GAAAATCAGTGCGGGATCAATCTGAACCTGTATAGCCTTATTGCCTGTATTGGTGATGGCCATGTGCAGGCTCTTGTTGTGGTAGCCATTGCCATTGGCATTGGCCGAAACCTTTAAAAGGCCGCTTTCCATGCCTTGTTTGAGACTAATGCGATCCAGAGCTGCGTGAGAAGCTATGCTGCAAATAAGTAGCAGAAAAATAAAGACAGTCTTTCGCATAAAGGGGTAATTGAAATACTAAGATAATAGAGAGAACGTTTCCGCATATGCCTTTGGTATATTAGATTGCGATATTTAGCTATGCCGGACATAAAGCAGGAATTGTATGCCCTATGCAGGGAATATGTAGCTAAGGGCATCGCCGCAGCACAACAGGCCATAGCCGACGCCCGTGAGGCAGCAGCGGGTGAAACGAAGAGCAGCGCTGGGGATAAGTATGAAACCACCAGGGAAATGATGCAGCAGGAAATAGACCTGAACAGTGCGCGGCTGGCGGAGCAGCAAAAACTGAAAGCTACACTTGACACAATCGATCCACAACACACAAGTAGCGTTATCAGCTCCGGCAGTGTAGTGACCACCGGCCAGGGCGATTATTTTATCTCCATTAGCGTCGGGAAACTGAACGTTGGTGGAAATACTTACTATGCATTATCGGCGGCCTCTCCACTAGGAAGCAAGTTGATAGGCAGGAGCGCCGGAGACAGCTTCCTCTTTAACGGCAAAGAGGTCATCATTAAGAATGTGTATTAACCTCAATTAACTTACAGGCTCCGTTCCAACTATTACATTTGAGTAAATGAATTCTGTAATGAAACTACAAACTCTGTTTACAAGTCTTGTTTTAATGATCGCCATACAAGCTTCTGCGCAAAACGTCAGGAAGATAGTGGTGAATGAGCGTGACGATATAAGCGGTTATTACCTGGCCATGGAGCCTCAACTGCGAGCAGGTGAACCTATAAGAGGGGTGCTGGTGCTGCTCTCGGGCTTCTCACAGCTGGCCGAGCATACTTTTCCTGAAACAAAACTGCCGAATGTTGCCTATGCAAATGGTATACTGACGGTGTGTTTTGCAGGCGGCTTCAGGGCCCATTACGATAACGAGTTAGGAGAGGCTATGACAGCTATGTTTAAGGATATCGTAAAGAGATACAACGTTGGTGCAGATAAGTTCGTGCTCGGCGGATTCTCTGCCGGGGGCGGCATAGTGCTGCGGTATACTGAATTGTGTAATGAGTATCCCGAGCGATACCCGATAAAGCCCAAAGCTGTCTTTATGGTGGATTCGCCGATTGATATTTTTACACTTTGGGACATGCTGGATGAGGCCGCAAAAGCAAACTTTTCAGAAGCTGCCGTGCAGGAGGCAAATGAGGCAATGCGCAGGATGAGAGAACAGTTCGGCGTGCCAAAAGAGAATGTTGTAAAGTATGCTGCTCTAAACCCGTTCAGTATGAATAAGGCTTTTGGCGAGAACGAAAAATACCTGAAGAATACGGCAGTGCGGGCTTATCATGAAGTGGATATAGCCTGGAGGCTGGTCAACCGCAGGCAGACTGTGCGACACGGCAATTATCTGGTGACTGCAGAACTTATCAACCGGTTGTTACTGATGGGGAACGATAAAGCAGAGTTTATGCAAAGTGAAAGAAAAGGTTACCGCTCCAATGGAATGAGGCACCCGCATTCATGGTCAATAGTAGATGAGGCAGAGTGTATCAGTTGGGTTAAAACTATATTGGGTCAATAGAAAAAGGGATGCAATTGCACCCCTTTCAAAATATCTCTGCGGAAGAAACTAACTCTCCTTTTTTTCTTCTTCTTTCTTTTCTTCTTTACCCTCTTTGGCGTCTTTAAATTCTTTCATGCCCTTTCCTATACCGCGTGCAAGATCAGGAATTTTGCGAGCGCCGAAAAGCAATATCACCACCAGCAATATCCATATCCACTCGCTGCCGCCCGGCATCGAAAGGAGCAATTGAGGTTTCACTGTTAAGAATACCATAGTCTTTGTGTTGTGTTAGGTAAAGGTAGCCACGATTCCTTAGATTTCGATGATTTGCCTTGATCTTATGTTAAAATTGGCAAAAGTATTTAAACCGGGTCAACGTCCACTATTACCTGGAGGGAGTTGTTACCTCTTGCCGAAATGAGGATTTGGCGTTGTTCTTTGATGAGTTGCTTGGCTTCCTCTATTGCACGGCTATCGCGGGGACAGCGAATCCATACTTCCTGGATGAATTGGTTGCGCACCTTTGAGATTAATGCAGGGACGGGGCCTTGCACTCCAATAGCCGGTAGTTGATTCAAGGCGCTCGCCATTATTGAGCCCGCCTGAACGGCTTTATGCTCATCTTTATGTTTAAAGATGATCTTAATCATCCGGGTGAAGGGCGGATATCCGAATTGCTCACGTTCTTTTATCTCGTGCTCATAGTAAGCCCGAATGTCATGCTCTTTCACCCATTTTAATACGGGGTGTTGGGTATTGTGCACCTGTATAAGCACTTTTCCCTCA
>DASPNB010000166.1:0-2959 GCA_035626755.1 Flavipsychrobacter sp. | reverse complement strand
CTCACCGAAGGTATCAAAGTCAGGTTAGCGTCCATCAGCCAGGACCCCGATGGTATCCTTTGTTCATCACGCGCCAACACCACCTACCAGGTGCTGGCGCGTAACCTGAAGGGCCAGGTGCCCATGACCATCCTGAACCACCTGAATCACATGCTCGTGTCCACCTTCGACAAGGAACGGGAAGCCTACCTGAAAGGAGAGAAGTCCCTGCGCAACTACAAGCGCAACATCCCCATCCCCTTCGGTCCCGGCGACGTGAGGCTCTTTAAGCCAACCGAAGACGGGAAGAACTTTTGCTTCCGGTTCTTTGGCCTGCCGCTCCGCACCTACCTTGGCAAAGACTTTACCGATAAACGATGGCTGTTGCAAAAGCTGGCCGAGGGAAAAGGAGAGCTCCGCACATCAGCTCTCAAAATAGACGGCAACAAGCTATACTGGCTGGCGGCTTTCGTAAGCGAAAGAGAGCAGCATACCCTCGACGAGTCTGTGCTGGCGGAAGTGTCTCTTTCCCTTGACTACCCACTCACAGTTATCATTGGTAAACTACGCTTTACCATTGGCACCAAAGATGAATTCCTCTACCGCAGGCTGGCTATACAGGCCGCCCGCCAGAGAGCTATGCACCAGGCCTCCTGCAGTCGGGGCGGCAAGGGCCGCAGGCGGAAATTGAAAAGCATCGAAACTTATCACGAAAAGGAGCGGCGCTACATCAGCTACCGCCTCCACCAATACAGCCGGCGGCTGGTTGATCTCTGTACCAGGCATAGCGCAGGCACTATCCTGCTCACCGGCCAGCAGGAAAAGGAAGAAGCCGCAAAGGATTCCTCTTTTGTCTTGCGCAACTGGAGCTATCATGGCTTAAAGGAAAAAATCAGCTACAAGGCCGCCAGGGCTGGCATAAACCTGGTTGTGGAATAACAAACGAACTTGGACAGTTTGTTAGCCATGTTGGAAAGATATATACGAACGTTAGTAAAACCCTTCCATCTGCTTCAACAGGAGGTCAGGGCGCTACGATTTATTGATGACATGAACAGGATAGGGCAAATGTTTTCTCAGGCTGACGACAACCAATTTATTGGAGGGTGCTTGTACACCCGTATGGTGAGGCCACGATTGCACTCACTAAATATCTTTCTTTTTTTAGTTTGGCGACAGGCAACAACAGCTCATGCGAAAGGCAGTTGGCAGGATAGAAGTTGAATAATCAACCGGCTACAGGCAGTAATTGTATGTTGCAAAACAGTGAATAGTACCGGGAGAATATACAACGGCTCTCTTATTCGCGAAGCGATACAGGGTAGGGAAAACATATAATCGGGCTTTGCGTAACAAAACTACCGTGCTGGGGAAAGGATGTACAACTAGACCCGCTTCCGCGTTTGATATTTGTTGAGGAAAGACATATAACAGCCTCGCTATGTTTAACCGGGTATCCTCACGAAGAAAGATAATTACAACGGCTCACTTGTTCTTTACTTGGACATGCATTTTCGGAAAAATGGTTAAAAAATAATAGAAGCAAAAGAAATACAATGACGAGAAAACTGTCATCTGAAATAATCTGTATTTAACCTTACAGGAAATGTCAGATAAGTTTAGAGTTGTCAGACAGAAATCTCCCTTAACTATTTTCTTGGCAATGCCCCTCCACAAAATAAAAGGGGCTTGACAAGAAAATAGTTGATCCGACAGGATCAAGTCTCAAGCGTAAACACTGGTTGTACGAACGAATATAGATTTTTACAAATAACGATTGTATTTGTTAGTTGGGCCCTGGCTTTCTTTGAATATTGCTTCCAGGTACCGGCCAATCGCATTGGCTTCAAGGCCAATGGAGGTCCTTATTCCCTGTTTCAGCTAAAGGTCATCCAGGAAGTGATAACACTCGTTGTCTTTGTCTTATTTGCCCGTATATTCTTTAGTGGAGAGACATTAACCTATAACCATGCTATTGCGGCACTGCTACTGGTAGGAGCTGTCTATTTTGCGTTTCGCTAATTGTCTTATTGTACGGGCTTGTAATCTTTAAAGTTCTCTTTGCTCCAGGTATCTGGCATAGCATGGCTGCCCATCTCAAAATCGATCCGAACAAACTTTACCCCCTGTGCAGTCGTAAGGTTAAGCACGGCCTGAGCGATATAAGCCTCAGAGCCGGCGCTACCCATTCTTTCCGTAAGGTAATCGCTTTTTTTGATCTGTGTATACAACGTATCGTTACTCAGCTTTACTTTCTCCAGCTTAACATTGGGATACATTTCGTTTAGTCCGATGATCAGTGTATCTACACCTAATGAAGCATCTGCCAGTTTAGGGTTTTTGCGCATTGTTTTTTCTTCACCGTCTACTTTCCATACATAAAAATCATCTTCATCCAGTTCTTCAATACTCACCTCGTTGGAGTCTGCCGGAAGCTCTCGGATGCGGGTTGAATCATCAACTGCATTGTTATTGGCATTATTACTACAGGAGAAAAACATCGTAAGAAGAAGGATAGAAAGAACAATTCGCATAGTGACTTGTATTGGTTATGTGCAAAATACTAATGTCTTCTTGGAAGATAATGTGAAAGTTCCTGTTGGGGATGAGACGAATTCCTTAACCTGAAATGTAATCGTTCTCTTATCTAATTCCAGGAACACTACTCAGTTTGATTGATAGTCAGTTATTAATAAAGTAGACAACGTAAATATGCAAAGACATATCATAAAGTATTAGCTGAAGGTCAAGATCAGGGTTCTATAATATATGATTTCCTTACATTCTCTCCGGTACCCTTATTCCTAATAGTCCCATGCCTTCCTTAATAACACTAGCTGTTAACTGGCATATTTGTAGTCGTAAGGCTTTCTTTTCTTCGTTCTCTGCTTTTAAAACACTATGTACGGTGTAAAAGGAATTGAAAGTTTTGGCTACGCTATATATATAATTAGCTATGGCAGATGGGTTATGATCATTA
>DASPNB010000165.1:0-2256 GCA_035626755.1 Flavipsychrobacter sp. | reverse complement strand
GTCCTCTATCGCCCGCAGTTTCGGTACATACCAAAAGCTTCCTATCTTTGCCCCCTCATGTCTGACGCGTTAAAACACGAATGTGGGCTTGCCTACATCCGACTGCTCAAACCACTCGCTTACTACCACCGCAAATACGGTACTGCCTTTTACGGACTCAACAAACTGTACCTGCTTATGGAAAAGCAACATAACAGGGGACAGGATGGTGCAGGTATAGCTACAGTAAAATTGAATGTCGAACCCGGGCACCAATTCATGCACCGGCTGCGTATTGCCGGAAGCGGTGCGATCGGGAAAATATTTCAGAATATTCATCAGGAAGTCGGCGAAATTGAAAAAAACTACCCGGAGATCCGCAACTATCCCGGCCTGCTTAAGGGCTATGTGAAATATATGGGAGAAATACTTCTGGGCCATCTCCGCTACGGCACCCAGGGCAAGAACGATGTAGAGTTCTGCCATCCTTTCTTTAAACCTAATATCAATCCCAACCGCAACCTTACCATGGCGGGCAATTTCAACCTGGTAAATACGGACGAACTCTTCGCCATGCTGGATAGCCATCCAACAACAACGGTTCGCGAGAGCGACCTGGGAGCGATGATCGAAACAGTACATTATTACCTTTGCCTGGCCGATGATACCAATCCGCGAAATCCGAACCTGGAAGGTGTGTTGAAACAAGCTACTTCTCACTTCGATGGGGGTTATGTTTGCAGCGGACTTGTAGGTAATGGTGATAGCTTTGTGATGAGAGACGCACACGGTATCCGTCCTGCCTTTTTTTACAAGAATGACGAATTCGTTATTGCAGCCTCTGAGCGCCCGGCGATTATGACAGCTTTCAATGTACCGCAGGAAGAGGTGCAGGAGATAAAGCCCGGCCATGCTATCATCACTAAGTCTAACGGCGACTTCAGCCACGTACAAATATTGCCGGAAAAAGAATTGAAGGCTTGCAGCTTTGAGCGGATCTACTTCAGCCGGGGTGGTGATGCTGACATCTATCACGAGCGCATGCAGCTGGGCCGCAACCTGGCCGACAAGGTGCTGAAGGCGGTAGACAATAAATTAAAACACACAATAGTTTCCTTCATACCCAACACCGCAGAAACTGCTTTCTACGGACTGATAAAAGGATTGGAAGACTTCCTGAAGGAAATAAAGATAGAACGCATCACTAAGGGTAACCTTAACGAGGAAGAGATAAGAGAGCTTATCCATCGCCGCGTACGTATTGAGAAGATCGCGATCAAAGATGTGAAGATGCGCACGTTCATTACCGAAGATGCTTCGCGTAATGAAATGGTGCAGCACGTTTACGATATCACCTACGGAACGGTGGAGCGTGGCGTAGACACCCTTGTTGTTATTGACGACTCCATAGTGCGCGGGACAACTCTGCGCGAGAGTATTATCAAAATGCTCGACCGCCTCGGCCCTAAGCGCATCATCATTGTTTCATCCGCTCCGCAGATACGCTACCCCGATTGTTACGGTATTGACATGAGCCGTATGGGTGAATTCATCGCATTCCAGGCGGCAGTTGAGCTGCTGAAAGACCGTAACATGGAAAATGTACTAGCAACTACCCTGGCAAAATGCCAGCAAGCCCACGCAGCCGGTACACTCAAAGAGCAGAACTACGTAAAAGCCATATACGAACCATTCACACCGGAAGAAGTAAGCAAAAAAATTGCCGAAATGCTTCGGCCCGCTGATGTATCTGCGCAGGTAGATGTTATTTACCAATCCATAGAAGGACTCTACGATGCCTGCCCCAACAACAAGGGCGACTGGTACTTCACAGGCAACTACCCCACCCCCGGCGGCAACGCCGTCGCCAACCGCGCCTTCATGAACTACATGGAAAAGAAAGAAGGAAGAGGGTACTAAACACTTCAACTATATACTAAAATGGCGGACTGTGTCCGCCATTTTTTGGCACACTAGTTGCGCACCAAACTTTAAAGTGGCCTATGAACAAGCTCCTATCTATACTCCTGCTACTCCCGCTCAGTTGTCTATCTCAGAAGATAGAATTCAGCACGGGCAATGGAATACTCTGCGGCATTCAGAGACCCATTGGCTGGCCCTATCTGGTCATCAAAGGCATGTATGCACCAAACAACAAATTACAGCTAGGAGCTTCCGGCTTTATTGGCCCCTATCGCTCCGCCGACATATTCATGAATGTATGGCCGGGTGGCCCTTCACTTACCCGCACCAGGTTTTACGTTGGCATTAATACTG
>DASPNB010000164.1:0-2780 GCA_035626755.1 Flavipsychrobacter sp. | reverse complement strand
GATATGGCAGCAGCGCGATTCACACTGTTCACATCCACCTTCATGATCTTGCCGCCTGCCCATATCACGATGTGCTTATCATCCGGCGTCCAGGCAAAGCCTGGATATACACCAAATGTCGTCCATGCCTCCTGCTGGTCTTTCGATAGTTTATCGTACACGGGCCACTCCTCGGCTGTTTCTATATTGCGTAGGTACAGTACAGACTTTGTCCTGACCCTTTTCACAAATGCAAGCAATTTGCCATCGTGCGACAATTGCGGGCGAATCGCCCCACCCGGTCCGCCGGTAACGTGCTCCACTATTCCCCTCTCCCTGTCAAAGCGCCTGATGGCAAATATCTCGTTGTTGGGATCTTTGTTATACTGGAAATGTCCCCCGGGGTACATGTCCTCGCTGAAGTACACATAACGTCCATCGGGAGACATGCAAGGTTCGTTCACATCCTGCTGGTCGTTTTTCTTAACTGTAAGCTGCAGGCCGTTGCCACCGTGTATATGGTACATCCACATCTCACCGGCGCCCAGCGATCGCGTAGAGGTAAAGTGTTTCCTGGCTACGATGTATCTGCCGTCGGGTGTCCATACTCCATTGTTCAGCAACCGGAAGTTCTCTTTTGTCACTTGCCTGGCATTGCTGCCATCACGGTCCATGATCCAGATATTGTCGCCACCACCCACATCTGAAGTAAAACATATCTTCCTGCCATCCGGACTAAAACGGGGTTGAACCTCCATGGCCTTTCCCTTCCGCAATACTTTAGCTTCGCCACCCGCGAAAGGCATTATATATATATCCCCCAGCAGGTCGAAAACTATCTCCCTGCCGTCAGGCGATATGTCCAGGTTCATCCAGGTTCCTTCGTCTACCGTAAAGGAAACCTCCTTTTGAGGACCGGGATTTTCTACATCCCACTTTTTCTTCTTGTCGTCGGCCAGCAATGTGCAGGGCACCAGGAATATTGCAGGCAACAACCATCTTAAAACCATAGCAGGCAATTTGCCTTAAAGATAGCAAAGCAAAACCATGCATGGCAACAAAGAAAGGTGCCGCCCTGACAGGCGGCACTCCAACCATATAGATAACGAGCAATAAACTCTTACTACTTAGCGGTTCATATCAGAAGTATTATCTGTATTATCGGTATGATCTATACCTGTGTCGCTGAAAGAACTGGTATCTGTAGTAGTGGTTGTGCCATCGGCAGGTGGCGCATACATCTCCGGTTCAGAATTCAGGACATCTGTTGTGTCCGAATCGTAACCATCTCTTGTATCCCCGCTTCCGCAGCTAAACAGGAATACCGAGAACAATATCAATATCAATGCCCTGATATGCATGCCTTCCCTTATCTCTTCCACCATCTTCCTGCAAAATGCGGGAAGATCACCGGGGTTGCGGCTGGTTACCAGTCCGTTGTCTACCACTACTTCCTTATCCACCCAATTGGCACCGGCATTGACGAGATCAGTTTTTAGTGATGGATAAGATGTTACGGTCCTACCCTTCAGCTCTCCGGTCTCGATCAAGGTCCACGGGCCGTGGCATATAGCCGCTACTGGCTTATTGTTCTCGAAGAAGCCGCCAACAAAGGCAACAGCCTGTTCATCCATGCGCAGTTTGTCGGGACTCATGACGCCGCCTGGCAATACAAGTGCGTCGTAATCCTGGGCGCCCACATCATTTACTGTTTTGTCAACACTTATTTCCTTGCCCCAATTTTTCTCGTTCCAGGCTTTTATCGTGCCGTTTTTCAGAGATACTATATCCACCTGCGCACCAGCCTCTTTTAATGCGTCAACAGGTTGTTCGAGTTCGGATTGTTCAAAGCCGTCGGTAACGAGCACAGCGACTTTTTTACCATTCAGATCTTGCATAAAGGTTTTTGACCAGAGAATGAAAAAAACCGTACCACCACAGAACCCATTTGTTTCTCGAAAAAATAGAACAGCGGCATGAATTGTTATATTTTTTTGTGTCCTACAGGTAATTTTTCGCATTACTTTCTGTACGTGCTGGAATATGTTGCAATTTGTTGCAATTACCAAAGCCTGAACTAAACAACAAATCACCGGAACCTTGCACCCATAAAAAAAGAACTTTACGTGAAAAAATCAATGCAAATATACTACAATTTTATGTATTATGAAATTTGTTTTTTTCGAAAAATAGGGGTAAACTACAAACCGGTAATAAAACAGACGATAACTATTATCATGAATGCGATGCTGCGAATAAAGAAAATGGACCTGACCGTACCGGAAAAAGCTTTTGAGGGATAACAACCCTTATACTAAAAGGAGAGGCGCTGTTTTACAGCGCCTTCCATTCTTTTCTTTTCCCTTCGCCGGCATTGCCCGGATCAGGTCTTATGGGTATGATCTCAGGCTTCCTATTTTTGAGTACCGGTTAAAGTACTTTATATAAAAAACCACCCTAAAAGATAAGAACAATTATCTACCTGAAAAGACTGTGCCAAAATATTGCCGGCACTTTACATTTAACTAAGACTAACACTATCAGGCATTTTTATATTCCTGTTCAACACATGTTCCCACCTGGCGGCTTTCAGAGATGTGTAATGTGGAAATCAGACCACAGCAGGCACACTATTGTGTATTTAAGTATATCAATAACGGCATAGTATTTTAATTGCCTGGTGTAAACAAATGCTATGATACAGGATATAACCAGGGACCGCGTGAGAGAAAATACACGCGCCGAAGTAAATACAGAAATAGACCAGCACACCAGCGAGAATATACAGTTTTACAAGCGGC
>DASPNB010000163.1:0-3523 GCA_035626755.1 Flavipsychrobacter sp. | reverse complement strand
AGCAAATACAGTATCATATCCCGTAATGGAACACTTCTATACTCTGCAGGGGGAAGGTTTCTACAGTGGACAGGCAGCATATTTCATCCGCCTCGGCGGCTGCGATGTAGGTTGTGTGTGGTGCGATGTGAAAGAGAGCTGGGATGCAAGCCTGCACCCGCATATGAGGGTGGAAGAGATGGTGGCTGCTGCTTCGGCGCATCCGGGAAAGCTCATTGTAGTAACAGGCGGGGAGCCAGCTATGCATGACCTTAGTTATCTGTGCGATGCCTTGCATGAAGCGGGTTTCCGTGTGCATATAGAGACTTCAGGCTCTTCGCCGCTTACAGGCAAATTTGAATGGGTGACCTTGTCTCCTAAGAAATTTAAAGCCCCGATACCTGAAACGCTCCAGTTCGCAAACGAGCTGAAGATCATTGTTTACAATAAATCTGATTATAAATGGGCGGAGCAGTATGCTGCTGAAGTGCCGCAGGACTGCAAACTCTATCTGCAACCTGAATGGAGTAAGGCTGCGGAAATGACACCATCGATAATAGAATACATACATCAGAACCCTCGCTGGCAGCTATCCTTACAAACACATAAATATCTCAACATCCCTTAATGACAACTTTAGAAGCGATCATCCTCGGAATAGTAGAAGGCATTACAGAATACTTACCCATTTCATCCACAGGTCACATGGTGTTGGCCTCTTACTTCATGGGTATAGAGAACGATACCTTCACCAAGCTGTTCGAGATATGTATACAGTTCGGTGCCATACTCTCGGTGCTGGTTCTGTACTGGAAGAAGTTCGTAGACCTCAGCAAGTGGCAATTCTATCTTAAGCTTTTCATTGCGGTGATACCTGCATTGATACTCGGCTTTCTTTTTAATGATGCTATTGAGCAATTCCTGGAGAGTCCGCAGACAGTTGCTATCACTATGGTGCTGGGTGGTATAGTACTCCTGTTCATCGATTCTATGTTCACCAGTCCGACTGTGACAGACGAACCTGAGATCTCTAAGATGAGCGCCTTTAAGATAGGCCTGTGGCAATGTATCTCTATGATACCGGGGGTCAGCCGGAGTGCTGCGTCTATAATAGGTGGTATGCAGCAGAAGCTGACACGCTCAGTAGCCGCTGAATTCTCTTTCTTCCTGGCCGTGCCTACTATGGCAGCCGCTACAGGTTACTCTCTTGTGTTGAAAGACTGGAAGGATGCGGCAGGCACAGAAGTGAAAGGCTATGAACTGCTTACACAAACGCCGGACAATCTTATGGTCTTCGGTATAGGTGCAGTGGTTTCGTTTATCGTTGCCATGATAGCTATAAAAAAATTCATAGGCTATTTGCAGAAGTATGGCTTCAGGGCTTTTGGTATCTATAGGATAATCGTGGGTATACTTATCCTGCTGTTGATGCGGCTTTGAACCGGGATTTGGGGAGGTTAAGGGATTAACCGGGTTTTGCAGTTATCCGGCAAGTTTCATTTTTAAATTGTCTACAGTTCCCTTCTCCGGCCGCCGGCGCACAATACCGCGCACTGGCCACCCCATCGCTCACGCACAGATGCTGCGCGCAAGGGGGAATTTCAATTGATGTGAAAATTATAACTCCCTTTCAGGTTCCCAGTTGTGGAAGAGATGGTTGAGGTAATGGTTCTCCTCTTTTGTGACCACATTATCAGCAACGGCTAGCTGTACAGCGAAGTCGAGGAGGCTGGTACGTTCTTCAGGGGTGGAATCGTCGTAAAAATCATCCATCATTTTTAAGAAGTGCGTTTCCCATTCTTCAGGCCTTAAGCGGCTGATGATCTCCATTTGTTTATCGAGATTCACTCTGAATGGGAATTCCGTTACCAGGTATTCACGAATGACGTTATCTTCTTTAACACCTACGCGAAAATCTACCGCTGAAAGTATCATCAACAGGTGATAGCCGGCTATGGTTTTATTTGTTCTGTTATTAGGCATAGTGTGTTCTAGCTTTGCGATGCAAGCAAGAGATCGAGGTCTGTATATTTAAATCCGAAGCGCTTTGCCAGTGGTGCATTGGTGATGCTTCCTTTATAAAGATAAACGCCATTGCGTATGCCGTTCTTAGACAGAATCAGTCCTTCCATGCCACCCATATCGGCACACTCCTGCATTAGCGGCATCAGTACATTGCTGATGGCCCTTGATGCTGTGCGCGATACCCCGGAAGCAATATTGGGTACACAATAGTGAATCACGTCATATATTTTAAATGTCGGGTTCTCATGCGTTGTTACCTTCGATGTTTCAAAGCAGCCACCGCGGTCTATACTGATATCTATTATCACCGATCCTGCCTTCATATGGCTCACCATACTTTCCGTCACTACAACAGGTGTAATGCCATTCACCGGTTTCAGAGCTCCTACTGCCACGTCTGCATTTGCCAACTCTTCGGCAAGCGTAACCGGGTCAAGCACGGAGGTAAAGCACCTGCGGCCAATATTATTCTGCAGGCGCATGAGCCTGTATATCGAATTATCGAAGATCTTCACTGAAGCGCCAAGGCCAAGCGCCGTGCGCGTAGCGGATTCTCCTACTACGCCTGCACCGATTATCAGCACTCTTGCCGGCGGAACGCCCGAGATGCCTCCCAGCAGTATACCCTTGCCGTGGTGGACGTTGCTCAGGTACTTGGCGGCAGTCAGGATAGCAGTGCTGCCTGCTATCTCACTCATAGAGCGAACGATAGGGTAGGTGCCCGAATCATCTTTTATAGACTCGATAGCAATAGCGATTATTTTCTTCTGGGTAAGCTGCTCCATCATATCCGCCTTCATCAGCGGCAGGTGAATGGGGGATATGATCACCTGGTTGGGTTGCAGCAGGTGGACCTCTTCCTCAGCTATAGGTGCTGACTTAATAATAGTAGTGGCTTTATAAACTTCCGCTTTATCGTAAACTATGCGGGCACCAGCTTCGGAATAGTCGCTATCAAAATAAAAAGAGCCGTCACCGGCGCAGTGCTCCACAACCACGTCGTGGCCACTGTTCACCAATACGCTTACGGCCTCGGGGGTCAAAGCCACCCGGTTCTCCTGGAAAGAGGTTTCCTTGGGTATACCTATAAAAAGCTGTTTCTTCTTAGGTAGTATCTCCAGAGTCTCTTCCAGGGGTATGTACGAAAAGGAGGTTGAAATATATGGTCTTTTACTCATGCCCCTGGTCCTTGTTCATTTGGCAGAAATATACAAAACTGCTGCGTATAAAAGAAGCTCTTAACATAGTCTTAAGCTTCAATATTACAGTGGCAATACAGCAAATACCGTGCAATAATGGTGGTTTTGAAGCTATAACCGTTATTTTTGTAGCTATAGAAGAACGGAATGCTAAAACAGTCGCAGCACCAGAAATTATTGCAGAAGCTATCGCCGCAGCAGATTCAGCTTATGAAACTGTTGCAGATACCTACTGCAAACCTGGAAGAAAGGATAAAGGAAGAATTGGAAGAAAATCCTGCCCTGGAAACGGGTGAGGATGAGACGCCTAATGATGAGTA
>DASPNB010000162.1:0-3565 GCA_035626755.1 Flavipsychrobacter sp. | reverse complement strand
AGACGTAAGTGCCAAGTTGCCAGGGCTCAGTACTGACCCACATACGAAGGCTATCCGGTTGGAAGATAACTGAATGATGGGCGATCAGCTGGTTGATGGCTTTTTCATTCCCCTCCCCGATATTGGCACCACCGAGGCCCCGACGGTCGCGGAGGACATTGGCCATTTTTTGCGGAGTGAGCGGATAGTTAACATTCATCAATTCCTGCAGGCGTTGATAACGGTATACTGATGCGCTTTTGTCTTTCTGCTCTATGTTCTGCTTTTGAGTTTCGAATTCTTTGGCCTGGTAGTGGTTGGTACATTGAATATTATCCCGCTGCGGATCGTAGATATGGAGGTTGTCGGGAGTTTTTTCAATGATCACCGCTTTTTTATCTGCCGCGCTGCCGATCAGGAAACTTTCAGAAACAAACATCTTGCGGCGCTTAGCTACTTCGATAGCTTCCTTTATATTACCAGCATATTGCAGTACTTCGCGGGCGACGAGTGAAACGGGAGTAGCCGAACCGCCCCAGGGAATATCGGAACGGGCAGCATTGATGGTGACAGTAAGGCCTTTATCGTTCATGCCGGAGACTACGCCTGTAAAGCCCCCCCAGGTAACAAAAGCAAATTTATGCCCTTGATCGGGAGCATAGAATGCGACCATTTTATGCTCTGCGAACTTATCTCCTACCCAGAAATCAAAATTGCGACCAATGAGCATAGAGCCATCTTCAGTTTTGCCTCCCCAGGCACCGAAAGAAGTGCAGCCAACCAGCATCATGTTCTGAAGTGCATGGCCGATGTCGTGTGCAGCGTGGTAGTTAAGGATGCGCGCATATGGAGATCCTATCCATTGGAAAGAATCCTTCAATGCGGAATGTGATTCGCCGTAGATTTCCAGCTGGTATTCTTCGGGGATATATTCCGGAAGATTGCGGTTCATGAAACCAACCATGTAACGTAGCAACTTGAGGTATTTACCGGAGGGGATCATTTGCCTGATCTGGCTGACAAAAGCTAATTCCTGCTCTATAATTAAGTCTTGCGAGAGAATGCCATTTTTTACTCCCCTTTCAAAGGGTTTGCCCGAAACATACATCTCATAGAGACCGTAGCGGCTTTTGCGAAACCAGTCATTATTAAGCGTGTAGAGAGTGCCTTCGACATGGTGTTTTTCAAGGTTGTACGAGCTTCTATCGGCGACCTCTGGTGGCTCTATATCAGATACACTGTATACATATACACCAAATACCAGCAGTAAAAGCAGGAAGATGAGCATGATATAGGCGAAAACTTTAAATATCTTCCTGACGAGGCGCATGACGGCGGCAAAGATACAAAACCTGAGTCGATGCAAGTTTGGATCAGATTTTCGGCTTTGTTTTTTAGCTCTAGCATTATTGACATTCAAATTATAGATTTACTCCAAATAACCGATATGAGTACAACAATCCCACCCAAGGCAAAACATCCTTTGGAAAAATACCTGATCCCTATCATCCTCCTATTAGCACTGGCAATCGCCGGCATGACATTATCAGGAAGCAAAATCAGCTGCGGTGGTGAGGGTAAGGGAATAGTGGACTTGCAATTAGCAGTCTCCCAGGAAACCGCCGATGCTATAAAAGCGGAATGGCAAAAACCTTGTCCCAAAACTAAATGTGCTGATTGCAGGCTGCCTATACAGTTTGCAAAAATCAATGTCTGGCTTGATTTTATCTTCATTTTGATCTATGGGCTTTTCCTCGCGGCGCTGAATTACAGATATAACTTTAATGACCGGCCGCGCCCCTACGGGATAGTCAGCTGGATGATACTGTTTGCCTGCCTGTTTGATGCCGTAGAGAATACTGCATTGATGGTATTTCTCAGCTCGGAAATAGAATGGGATATATTTTACCTGGTGCTGATACCCGCCATCCTTAAGTTCATGCTGCTGGTTATCGTTTTTGTGTACGGCTTCCGAAAAATACTTCAGACGATCACAGTCATCTTAAAAGATGTATTTCGCATCTTCTTAATTCTTCCCCTGGCGCTTATATCGTTGTTCGTACTTTTTTTTGTGATCTGGCAATCGGACCAGGGGCAAGATCTTCTGCTGACTATCAATAACCACGAATTTGGCCCAGTTACCTTGTATATAGTATTTGGTTGCCTGGCTGTGATGAACTGGCATTTTCCCAAGTTCTTCTGGAGAGTTAGTTTCCATAATCGCAGCCTGAAGTACTTCTTCACCCATCACTTTACCTATAAGCACCCTAAGGAGCTGAAGAATATCATTGCAGTCCCGAGATTGTTCGGGGTACTCAGCTTTTTAATCCCTGCTTGTGGCATTCTGCAAGTCTTCAAGATATTTAAAGTTAAGTTTCTGCTAAGCTGGATCTCGCCATCTGCTTTACTGCTGATATTGACATTGTTGTTTCATTTGTGTTTCCGCTACATGTGGCTTCAGACGTTCCGTGAAAAGTTCTTCAAAACCTTCCTTGCTGTTTGTATTCTTTTGGCCCTGACGCCTTTTCTGTTCTGGGGATTCAATAATTCGGAGCCGATAGACCTGCAATGGTTGTTTTATGGATTTCTTGCCTATGCGATTCTCTTTGCCCTGCTCACTTCCAACAGGGTTGCCCTGAAAGATATGAAAGTCTTCATTTTTCTTTCAGATAAGGTCATTACGCCGCTCACATGGATTTTGGTAGGCCTATGCTCATTGGCGTTTATGATCTTTGCAGTGCAAAATGTCTTCTGCGTTTCTTTCGACTGGGATACGCGCCCGACAACCTTAGCCATTGTTATTAGTGGTATCATTCTATATTATGCACTGTTTACCATTCTGAACATTTTAGGAAAAAAATATAGAATAGCATATTCAGGCATGCTGCTGGTAGCGATCCTTATTCTCTCAGCAAAATTAAAGAACGACTATCATTATGTATCCCAGGTAGCAGTGACCTCGAAGGCTAAAACAATCACCCTTCATGACTATGCCGCCCGTTGGCTCAGACACAGGGATAATAATTATACCGGTGACAGCGTCTATAAAATATACCTGGTAAATACTTATGGAGGTGGTATCCGTGCTTCCGCATGGACCTGCATGACAGTGAACAGGCTCGACAGTCTTCAATACCTGGCCACAGGAGAAGCATTCCAGGATCATGTATTCTCTTACTCTGGAGCATCGGGCGGAACAATAGGTGCTGCTATACTTTGCGCCAACCGCTATTATCATAAGGATGGGGTAAAGACCAACGATTACATAAACTTTTTCAGTAAAGACTACCTCACGCACGTTCTGGTAGGTAATCTTGGCAACGACGCATGGTATGCTACCACTGGTATTCATGGTAGTGACAGGTCGGAGGTGCAGGAAAGTATCTGGGAAAAACACTATGCGGACTCGTTTGGCGGAAGGCTGGATATTGCCTTTGATGATGTGTGGCTCAATGATACCGGGTACCGCGTTCCCCTACTCTTTTCCAATACTACCGACTATAAAAATGGGCGAAAAGGAATATATGCGCCTGTGCAGCTGTATCACAACGATTTTCCCGGTTCTACCCTGGTGCGTAACATCATA
>DASPNB010000161.1:0-2644 GCA_035626755.1 Flavipsychrobacter sp. | reverse complement strand
TTTTCTTAGTACTGGTCAAAAGTATTAAATAAAAATGTAAACCGGATGGCTGGACAACAATTGAAGGTCACAATAGTTCAACCCGATATGTATTGGGAAGATAAACAGGCGAACCTGGCGCAGTACGAGCAATATCTCTCTGCTATAAATGAGAAGATGGAAGCCGTGGTATTGCCGGAGATGTTCAGCACAGGATTCAGCATGGCGCCTGAAAGACTGGCAGAAGCCATGGATGGCCCTACGGTACAGTGGATGAAAGATATCGCCAGGAAATACACCTGCATACTAACCGGCAGCCTGATAATTGAAGAAGAGGGGAGATACTATAATCGCCTGCTCTGGGTACAACCGGACGGCAAAACTGCCCATTATGATAAGCGTCACTTGTTTGGCTATGCTCATGAAGACGAGCATTACCATGCCGGCGACAAAAGGCTGATAGTGAGCGTAAGGGGCATACGCATATGCCTGATGGTATGTTACGACCTGCGTTTTCCTGTGTGGGCGCGCAACAGGAATGAAGACTACGATGTGCTGCTATACGTCGCCAACTGGCCGGAACGCCGCAGCCTGGCCTGGAAGACACTGTTGCAGGCAAGGGCTATTGAAAATATGAGTTATGTGATTGGCGTCAACCGTGTAGGAGAAGATGGCAACGGCATAGCTTATAGCGGCGACAGTAGCATATTCGGCCCTTTGGGTGAACTGATTTGGCAACATTCGGGCCCGGCAGTATGCCATACTATTACCATAGATAAAGGAATCGTTGAGCAGGCAAGACAGCAATTCCCCTTTTTAAAAGATGCGGATAAGTTTATCATTCCCGATTAAGAATAATTTTTATTTTTATAGACGCTTTAACGCCGTCCCGATGAGATTTAATAATTACTTGCTATACATTTTGCTGGCTGCTGTAGTATTTACTGCCCAATCGTGTAAAAAAACCGAAGACTGCACGGACAGTAGTGCCAACCTGCCCGCCCCGGTGCCGCAAACCAAATTTCGTATCATAGATGCCGAGGGAAGAGATTTGTTGGCTCCCGGCACGCCGGAGGCTTTATCGTTTGATTCGCTGGTAGCCCGGCAGCCCTGTCATATAGACAACGCCCTGCCTAAAAAGAAAGTGCAGACCGGCGCTGGCGGGCTTGAAAGCTATTATTTCTACTTTGATAATATGCGCCAGCCCATTACAGGCGAGAATAAAGAATGCTTTACCCTGCTGCTGCAGTGGGGCGCCGATGATGTAGATACGATTGAGTTCATGAGCAGGGCCGAACATCATGTCTGTGGGATCACCTATCACCTCGATGGTGTAAAATTCAACGGAAAGGACACCCAGAAGGACCCCAACGGCAATTACCTGCTTCAAAAATAGCCGCTTTTATTTTTTCCGTACTTTTGCGCCTCATAATCAGAAAAAGGGATGTGGCATAAAGTAGCGGCGTTTATTATTAAGTATCGTGTAACATTGTTGATCCTGCTGCTGGTTGCCACAGCATTTATGGGATATAAGGCATCGCAGGTGCGGCTCAGCTACATGTATGCCGATGCGATTCCCCGCGACAATCCCAAATATATCGCCCACCAGGAGTTCAAAAAGAAATTTGGCGAAGACGGCAATATGATGGTCATCGCCGTAGAGAAGAAAGACTTTTTTGAACAGGCATTTTTTGAAAAATATGCAGCCCTTGTTTCCCGCCTGGAAAAAATAAACGCCGTGGAACATATACTGAGCATACCTGGCGCCATCAGTATCGTAAAAGATACCACAACCAATAAATTAAAAACAGTAAAACTGGCCGACGCAATTGGTATCGATCATGCCGATTCCTTCAGGGCGGCGTTCCTAAACCTTCCTTTTTATCGCGGATTGTTGTACAATCCTGCGACCGGTGCTTATATGATGGCTCTTAGCATGGATAAGGACGTCATTAACTCAGAGAAGCGACAAGTAGTTGTAAAAGAAATAGTAGATGCGGCGGAAAAGTTTGGCAAGGAAACTGAAACTGAGATACACTATTCGGGCCTGCCATATATACGTGCCCAGGTGATGACCATGATAAAAGGCGAAATGAGGCTGTTCCTTATTTTGTCCTTCGCACTTACAGCCGTAATACTGGCGCTGTTTTTCCGCTCATTTATGGCGGTGCTTGCATCAATGGTAATGGTAGGTATAGGCGTGGTCTGGACGCAGGGTATTATTGTATTGCTGGGTTATGAGATCACCATACTTACCGGCCTGATACCCTCGCTGATAGTAGTAATAGGCATTCCCAACTGCATATACTTCCTGAATAAATACCACACAGAATACCAGCGGCATCCCAACAAAACAAAAGCGCTGCTGCGTATGGTGGACAGGATGGGTATCGTGACCCTCTTCACCAATATAACCATGGCGATAGGTTTTGGCGTGTTCGCATTTACAGAAAGCAACCTGCTGCGCACGTTTGGCATTGTAGCGGCCATCAGCATTACGGCCCTGTTCGTCATTTCGCTGATATTCATTCCTGCCCTATTCAGCTTTTTGCCGGCGCCTAAAGGCAGGCACACACATTACCTGCAAAGCAAATGGATCAATAAGGTACTGAACTACAATACCAACTGGGTATTCAGCCACAGGCCGTGGATATATGTGTTTACG
>DASPNB010000160.1:0-2583 GCA_035626755.1 Flavipsychrobacter sp. | reverse complement strand
CTGCTGGGCTATTTTATAGTTCAAAGTAGCCTTTGGGAAAAAGTTCAGCCTATTGTAGCTTAGGTTGAATTTGGGCAGGCTATCAGTTCTTCTATCTTCCTGTTTGAAATACGCAGTAGACACCGAACCACCGAGGGAAGCTGTGAGCTTTTTCAATACCAGGCGGAGATTAGTACCACCAGTGTGGGTAGTGATATCGTAGGCGTAATTGGTGCTGAGGAATGGATTCAGTGTATCTGAATTGTCCGTCATGATACTATATGTGCTCCTGACCACCTCGCTATTCGTCATATTCAGTGCGTAGTTCATCTCAAGGAATAAGACTTTAGTGAGCGGTTCGGTGTAGTTTACACGGCCTGTTACGTTGAATGTAGTAGATACATTATCCCTATGCTGGTTTTGCGGTATTGTGAGTGCCGTATCTACATAAGATGAAATACTGGAACGGGTAGTATCTATGCTTTCTGTCTCTTTGTAACTTTCGTTCAGGCTGACCATAAGGCTGCGGCCCTTTTTCATGAATTTCCTGCGCAGGGTAAATTCAGCGGTCTGACCTTTGCTTGCAGCATCGCTTATATTACTCCGGGAAATGGTATTTACGGTATCGGGAAGCCCCGTTAGTGAGTCGAGGTCGGAAGAAAGACTTACTGCATTGTAAAGCGACCTTGTTTTTGTGCGGGAATAGTTACCTGTCAGTTTCAGCTTGGCCGTGGTAAGGCTGTCGATCTTTCTTTCGTACATGCCATCAGCGCGATGCCTGATACCTGTACTGAAGGAATTATTGTCTTCATATTTGTTGAGGCCAGAGCCGGGAAGTACGTACTGGGTAATTGTTTTACCCGCGGTGCCGATATCCTGCTTTGAGAAGCGATAGTTGGCCGATACGTGGTTTGTATCCCTTTGCCATTTATCAGCGAAGTGGAGGCCACCGGTCCATGCCTTGGGCATCCCCTGCCCGTTGTAAGTGCCACGCCAGCTTTCAAAGTCATCACTATTACCTCCCCAGTATTGGGTAACATTTCCATCATCTCCTACTACTATATCCCCGCCGTTGCCGCCGCCATACTTGTCCCTGTCTTCCCAGCCGAGACCTATAGTGCCTGTATTCGCTACTATCCCAAAGGCAGACAACTGCCGCTTGCCTTTGAAATGGTTGATCATTGCCTGGTTTTCGAAGTACCCGTCGTTACCGCCGCCAAGGTTTACCTTACCAAAGACGCCTTTCTTTTTGTCTTCTTTGAGTTCGAGATTGATCGTCTTGATTTTTTCTCCATCGTCGATGCCGGTGAATTCAGCCTGCTCTGACTTTTTATCGAAGACCTGTACCCGATCGATGGCATTGGCCTGGAGGTTTTTTGTAACTACAGCCGGATCGTCTGAAAAGAACTCTTCCCCATCTACCAATACCTTTTGCACTTTTTCGCCCTGAGCCGTTATTTCGCCATTCTTGTTGACCTGAAGGCCGGGGAGCTTTTTCAACAGATCTTCAACCGATGCGTTTTCTTTGAGCTTAAAGCTGTCGGCAACATATTCTATGGTGTCGCCTTTTATCCTGATAGAACCTTTGTTAGCGTGCAGTACGAACTCTGATAGCAGGTTCTCTCTTGAAAGCATGATGATGGAACCGAGGTCAACGGTATCCTTATCTTCCATCTTTATTTCGTCGAGATAATCAGCAAAGGACGGATAGGTGATCATCAAGAGATAGTTGTCCTTTGTTTTAGGATGGAGTTCGAAACTTCCATCCTGCCCAGCGCGGACGAAGGTTTCCATTACCGAATCTTTTGCGTGCATCAGCACCACGGAGGCATAGGGAAGATCCTTGCTGTTTAATGTATCAAGGACTTTACCCCTGATAGTTAGCGTTTGTGCGCCCGAACTGAATGCCAGCAGCATTATACTCAACAAAAGCGAGAGCGACAGGCGGATATTCATGTGTGTGATTGTTGGGATGAGAACAACAGCGCAAAAATGTAGATATTGCTTAATATCACAAAATGAAGAGGTGTTAAAGTTCGTTAACGAACCTTAAGTATCTGTAGGAATTACAAAAATCCCCCGCAGGAAATTTGCGGGGGACTAATTATTTCCGTATTTGTTATCTTCTGCTTCTTGTTGCAGGCTTGCGGGCAGGAGCTGCCGACTTGCCTGTTTGCTGTGCGTGCAGTTTAGGCCTGCTCTGATCGACCGGAATGCCGAGGGCTTCGTAGATGTAATCCTGTGCGACGGTCCGAACGCTTAGCTTGTTTATCGCGTTATTCTCAGCAGATGGATTGACGCGATTGGAGAGGAAGACAAAGGTGACGCCCGTTCCCGGATCGGCCCAGGCACAAGTGCCCGTGAATCCCTGGTGGCCAAAGGTGTAACCACTGGCCCTGTTGCCGGTTGGTCCACCATCATCTTTGTTATCGGCGGATTTGTCGAAGCCATAGCCACGACGGCTGTTGGCAGCCTTGTATGAAGTAAAGAGTTTTACGGTTGCGTCTTTAAAATAGCGTTTGCCATTATAGGTTCCTTTGTTCAGCAGCATCTGGAAAATGGCAGCTACATCCTGGGCGTTGGAGAAAACACCTGCGTGCCCCG
>DASPNB010000159.1:0-4993 GCA_035626755.1 Flavipsychrobacter sp. | reverse complement strand
CAGCTGCTTCCTGGTATTCTTCAAAGTCATTAAAATAGTCCTGGTTGGTTGAGTAAACCAAGCCATCGGAGCGACCCTTATTTTTCTTTGACATGGAGCAAATTTACAGAACAGACGAATAAATCCCCCTTTGGACGTTAGGAGAAGCTACCCCATTTTTGCGTCTATTATAATTCAATCATGTACCAGATGAAAAAAATCCTACTTCCTGTAGTCATCCTTTGCGCCTTTGCGGGCCATTCTTCCGCACAAATATCCGGTGGCCTGCTGGCCAGGTACCAGTTCGTGCTGGATAGCGTTTGCACTGCCAATAATATCAAGGGTGCATCTGCGGCTGTCCTCATGCCGGGGCAAGGCATATGGAAAGGAGTATATGGAGAATCTCATAGCGGCCAGCCCATAACTACAGATATGCTCTTTGGCATTGGTAGTAACACTAAGACCTATGTCTCTACCCTTTTACTAAAACTACAGGAAGAGGGCCTGCTGAGCCTGGATGACACGATTGGAACCTGGATACAGGCTGTTCCCAATGTAAACGGGCAAGTAACTGTCCGCCAGTTGCTGAACCACACTAGCGGGATATATAACTTTACCAACCATCCCGGTTTTAATGCTGCCTTGAATAATGACTTTACCGCCGTATGGCAGCCTGAACAAATATTGCAATTTATTGACGTCCCCTCCTTTGCACCCGGCGCAGGCTGGGAATACTCCAATAGCAACTACCTGATAGCAGGCTTGATAGTAAAGGATATAATGGGCACTTCTTTCGAAGTAGCGCTGCGAGATTCAATTCTCGCACCACATGGACTAAATAACACCGTTTTCTTTCCTTTTGAAAGTCCTACCGGCACGGTACCGCATTCATGGAGTATTTACTTCGGGCAGCCATATTTACAGGATATAGTTGCGGGATATGCCTACGACCACAGCGCTATGTTCAGTATGGCAAGCGCAGCCGGCGCGATAATGGCGACAGCAGAAGACAACGTAATATTCTGGGTCAAACTTCATTCAGGCAATATTATTAACAACAACTCGCTGCAGGAAATGAGAACCTTCATCCCTATTTCGGGCAGCAAAAAGTATGGGCTCGGCATTTTCCGTATCAATAGCTTCAATACCAGGGTTGTGTTCAGTCATGGAGGTACAAACATAGGCTTTATCAACGAAAACATCGTGGATTCCATTTCCGGTGTTTGCATATCTGTACTTACTAACCAGGACAGTGTATCAAATGCCATACTGCTGCAGAGGTTAATAACTGTACTACATAGGGAGAGCTTTGGCCCACTAGCTGTTCAGACTGTTACATCGCAGCCCGTTAACGCTGTTCTTTATCCAAACCCTGCACGAGACTACATTAATATCAACACCGGAACACAAGAGGAGCTTGCTGTCAGCATAACAGATATCAGCGGCCGTGAGATCAGCAGGCAATCAATAACGACTATAGGGACGGTTTCGTTACAAGGGCTTAGTAGTGGGGTGTATTATCTTGCTATCAGCAGAAAAAATGAAGTGCCCGTAATTTATAAGATTTCTAAGCTGTAACTATCAGAAATTGACATATGCAATACCGAATTCACTAAACGGAATGGATCGGCATTGCATACCGAATTGGGCAAAAGCTGTTTTGAACCATTCGATCGTGTAGGCTATACTATCGAAACAGTCATCATCCGTAAAGCGGATGCCTTCTTCTGTATTTTGATATACAAGGTTTTCTATACCGGCGGCTGAATAGTACTCGGCCCTGGCCCCTGAAGATATTTTGTCCGTAGTGTAAGTGGAAATCACAAATGACAATCCACTTTTGTTCAATATCCGTAACATACCCTCTCCATCCGGGAGATTACCGAAGGCATTGAACGGGAATATGAGCAGGCTAACCCCTTTTAAGTCAGCATTTTCTAAAATCTCCGGGAGCTTACTTACATCTTCACAAATGAAAGTGCCCCTGGCATGCAACTTCTCCGCCTCCTGAATGTGATGGCTGGCTATATCAATTCCTATATAGTTTTTGGATTCAAAAGCCGGGGCATACCTGCCCTTAGTGCAACAGGCTTCTACTATGGTCTCAAACGGCCCGCAAGTTCCTGTAGAAGCTTTTGCTCGGCAGTCAGAAAGCGTTCAATGCATGGTGTAAAACAGGCAGGATCGGTCAATCTGTCGCCTATGGGTAACAAGTATATACTCATGTAAGGGTAGTTCAGGTTGATAACGACCCTGAAGATAAAATATTGCTGTATATTATAATAATTTTATTTGAAATCCGTTTTTTATACTTTTAATCATGCTCGATAAAGCCCTATATACCGGCATAAGCTCGCAGGTGAATGATCTTCCCCTGTTTCATAAAGCCTGGTGGCTGGATATCAGCTGTCCTGACTGGGATGCGGTGGTGGTAAAAAAGGGCAATATAGTAACGGGGGTATGGCCATTCAGCAAAGAGCAGAAGATCGGCATCAGCATTACCAGGAATCCTGCCTTGACTCCCTATATGGGGCCACATATTTTCTTCCCCAAAGACCTTAAAGAAAGTAAGCGGGACAACTTTGAACATGAGACCATCAGTGAAATGATGAAACACCTGCCTGCATTCAAGGTATGGAGTGTAAGTTGCAGACCGGGACTGAAGCAAGTGGGCCTTTTCCAGGAAAATAAATTCAACACTGTCTTTCGACAAACCTTTATACTTGATCTGCAAAATGATATCAACGATATATTACCGCGGTTGCACGAAGATTTCAGGCGTAGTATAAAAAAGGCTGACACCGAAATGACCATTACCGAAGAAGCGGATGCCATACCGACACTCTACGAATACCAGAAAGCAACAATGGACCGGAGAGAGGCGACCATCAGCTACCCTTTGCAACTAATACAACGACTGCACGACGAAACCCGCAAACACGACAAAACGGCTGTATGGGTAGCGCGTAAAAACGGAGAAATACAAGCCATACTCTGGAACATGTGGGACGATGTACGCGCCTACTACCTGGTGGGCTCAAAAAACCCTGCGGCAAAGGATAATCACGCTGTGCCTGCACTTCTTTGGCAGGCTGCCAAACACAGCAAACAACTTGGGAAAATATCGCTAGATTTTGAAGGCAGCATGATACCGGGAGTAGAGCGATTCTTCAGGAATTTCGGTGCTGAACGCCAGTTATACCCCACTTTAGTTCGAGAGCAATCGGCCTTGTGGAAAGCGGCCAAAGCGATCAGGCGGTTCGTATAGATGCAGTACCTTCGCGGCATTATGAGTGAAAGTATATTGCAAATAACTCCCGGCACGATAGAGCACACTTTTTATCAGTTTACCTTTGCACTTACTGATAGCATCCTATATGACGAATTATTCGGCATCCAGGGAAATTTTGAAGAGACTGGGGTGAAGTTCGACCAGGACTTCTACCAGCTGACTAATGGTAAAATCACTAACGCCAAGGAGGTAACTTCGATAAATTTTCGGGAGTTTAATCTGGTACATTCTCTCGTTGCATTCATAGGCAATGAGTTTGTTAGTGAAAATAGTGACAAGGTTGAATCGTTTTACAAAGATGTATTTCCGCCGGGCATTCCCTACGAGGAATTCCGTTCCTACTACTTAAGTTTCGCCACTAAGTTCTTTGAGAATGTGCAGCAGCATTTCGGCGGCTTTCCGGATGTATTGGCTGCACTGAATAACAATGAAGATTGGCAGGTGAGAGTATAAAAGTAAAAATGAGGTGCTTATTGACACCTTTAATCATTAGCACTATATTTTTTATTATCGTTTTCAGGAAGCTATACTTAGAGACAAAAAATATTTTCGCAAGCCCGGCAATTGGAGTGGTTTTTGTCCGTCTTTTACGTTCAGAAACAAAACATTTAGTCCAATGAAAAGATCATTACTTAGCATCTCCACAGCATTTCTCCTGCTACTTGGTGCCACTAGCGCCATCGCACAATGCGATCCTGTCATCACGCCATCCTCCATCACTATGTGCCCTAATACTACGGATACTCTTTGGTCCGATGCACACGACACTTACCAATGGCTGGAAAATGGCATGCCCATACCAGGTGCTACCAGCCAGTATTTTGTGGTAGACGCCAACCTGAATGGTGGCTCTAATATATCTGTCGTGACTACGACCACAGGCTGCACAGGCGCAGACACTTCTGCCGATGTGTATATCGATGGCTGGGTATTTCTCCTACCTTACGTTATCAATGTCACCAACACCATGCTTTGCCCCGGCGTGGCTGACTCAGTAATGTTCGACTTCAGCCTTGACAGTAACGTGCAATGGTTTTACAACGGCAGCCCAATTCCGGGAGCTACCAACGACACATTGGTGGTATATAATACAGGTCAATATTCGGCAGAGGGAGCTCCTGATGTTTGCCCGAATTTTATCATGCAGCTCGGCCTGAACATGAGCGTTGACTCCAATACGCCTCCTGTGATAGCGCCTGATACACTAGTCCTTTGTCCCGGCACCTTGGGCAGCCTGGCTACCACAGTGCTAACCTACGATAGCTTCCAATGGTACCTGGATGGAAACGCCATACTCAATAGCAATACGGATACTATGTGGACGTCTAATGCCGGACACTATCATGTTGTCACAGATGAAGACGGATGTATACTAGGCTCTGACTCCTCTTATGCATATATACATACTCCCACCGCGCCCAATATTGTTTTGAATCAGGGGACCCTGTATTCGGTTCCCGGCGGTTCACAATTATCTAATTTTCAATGGTACCTTAATGGCAATCCGATCTCCGGAGCCAACGACAGTACCTATACACCTACTGTGGCAGGAAACTACACCGTATCTGCCTTTGACGGCACCTGCCCTGATACCTCTGCCGCGTTCATCTTCTCAGTATCGGTGAATGAAATAATTAAGCGCAACGATATCCGTATTTATCCAAACCCGGTACAAGATATATTAAACATCAGCAGTGCGGAACCGGTGAGTGTAATGATACT
>DASPNB010000158.1:0-2342 GCA_035626755.1 Flavipsychrobacter sp. | reverse complement strand
ACCCTGTAACCATAGTCTTCCCGTTGCCCCCCATACACCTTCATCCATGCTAATTGCTTATTGCTGTCTATCTTGCCAACCATGAGGTTATAGCGCATGCCATTATTGGTATCGGGCGATGAGTAGGGAATGTCCCCGTCAAAGCTGCTGGTGTTGCCCGTGAAAACTATCCCGCCGTCGGAAGTCGCTACTGCATCACGGGGCGTCTCACTCATGGTCCCACCAAAGAACTTTGTCCAGTGCAGATATAGCGGCTGTGCGGCCCCTGAAAGACTGAAGGAAAAAATGAAAAAGAAAAATGTGAAGAGCTTTTTCATATAAGGCCGGTTTAAGAGAATAATATAAGTGGTGGTGCGATCTATTATCGAACAGTTTAAAAATATTCTATTTTTTACGCTTTGAAAAGATCGTAATGTGAAATTACTTTTTTTTGTCTGGTTATAATAGGGCGAGCGTTTTGTTCTTCACTTCACCTCAACTCTACCGCCTTGATGCCGCCGAGCAGCCGGAAAACGGAAAATCTTACTTAAAACACTTTAAAGTATAACAGAAAGCCTCGCAAGAGGCTTTATTTTTGCTTATTATGCTAATCACCGCAGATAAGATACATGACGGACAGAACTGGATGCCGGAAGGCACAGTGCTGGAGCTAGATGAAAAAGGAACTATACTAGCCATCCACAACGACTCAAAGAAACCGGGAGCCACCCATTATGATGGCATCCTCTGTCCCGGCTTCGTGAATGTGCACTGCCATATGGAGCTATCGCACATGAAGGGCGTAATAGCAGAAGGTCTCGGCCTTATCCCATTCCTGAAGCATATACCTGCATATCGCGATACCTTTAGCGAAGAGCAAAAAAAGGCAGTACGCCATGAGGCCTATGCCGAAATGCAGGCCAATGGCATTGTAGCCGTAGGCGATATAGCCAATACCGCCGAAACACTCGACATCCGCGCTTTAGACAAACTCCATGTACATACTTTCGTAGAAAGCATCGGCTTCACCGAAGAACGCGCCGAAATGATGATGGGATTTGCACGAAATGTGTACGACCAATACGAAGCCCAGCAGCCCCGGTCGAAAATACTTCGCCAGTCTATAGTACCTCACGCTCCCTATTCAGTTTCTTCTGGTCTCTTTAAACTGATCAACTCGCACCGCCCCCAATCCCTTATCTCCATTCACAACCAGGAAAGCGAGGCTGAGCACGAATTCTACATGAATAAAAGCGGGCTGGTAAACGAACTATTGGCTGCAATGGGGATCAATATCGATTTCTTTGCACCATCGGGCCGCTCATCACTCAGCACTTATGTCAGCTATTTTGAGAAAGAGCATTCCTTCATCTTCGTACACAATACCTACACGGGTCTTGAAGATGCAGCACTCGGTCATGCTCACTTTGCGGAGGCCTGGTGGTGCCTTTGCCCCAACGCCAATCTATACATTGAAAACCGCCTGCCCGACATACCCATGCTCATGAGCGAGGCAAGAAATATCTGCATCGGCACCGATAGCCTTGCCTCCAATCACCAGCTGTCCATCCTCTCCGAACTGCAGAGCATCAATAAACAATACCCCGAAATAGGCTGGGAGACGCTTCTCCGCTGGGGAACAAGCAACGGCGCGCGAGCTCTGCGCATGGCAGATGTGGTGGGGAGCATTTCGGTGGGAATGCAGCCCGGGTTGGCTGTGATAATGGGAGAAAAAGTAACACGTATCGTTTAATTAGGCTCCGGGCAAGAACGAGTGGTTAGATTGCTTCGTCGCGTCAGCCCTTTATCTTAACCTGAGCTTTCACCTTTTTCGCTCCTCGCAATGACGGCTGGGTAGATGAAAAAATCCACCGCAGGCCTGTCGCGGCCCACGGCGGATCCGTCTATGAGAAAAACAATTGCCTGCTAATTCATTGCGGTATAATTGCACCAGTCTGCGCCTACCAGCACTTCCTTCCTTACCCATACCTTGTTGGTATCGTCCTCCACCACTACAATATACTTACCTCTCTTATCCCTGGCAGGATCAAATTTCACCGTAACCACGCAGCCCCTCGCGTCACACACTTCATTACCGGTTACTGTCTTGTACAGGTTGCCGTCTTCCTTATAAATGTTCACGTACATATTGCCAAAGCCCTCGCCTGTCTTCCAGCCCACTTCCACATAGTGCTTCCCTGAGTTTGGAGAGATCACATTCATGCCCGGCACATTGTTCAGTTCATAGTAAGTGTAGTACTTAGGTATCGGTATATGCCTTTGTGTTGCAATAAAGTTGATCAGTTCCTTAGATCGCTCTTTCTGGTCGGGCTCAAAGACTGTACTCAGGCAATGCTGGTTGG
>DASPNB010000157.1:0-3494 GCA_035626755.1 Flavipsychrobacter sp. | reverse complement strand
CGCTGCTGGTGAGCTATATGCACAAAGAGCAGTTCATGCCTTTTATCATCTGCGTACTGGTGCTGGTATTGCTGTACACTATCTTTAAGCGCGAGCTGGGCCTGCACAGGCAGGAAAAGCACCTCTCGCAGGGCAGGGAATATACTTATGCGCTTTTAGTGGGCCTTATCATTGGCGTGTACGACGGTATTATAGGTCCGGGCACAGGCAGCTTTCTGATCTTTGCATTTATAGTGCTTTTCGGCTACGATTTTATTCATGCTTCGGCCAATGCCAAGGTGGTGAACTGCGTTACCAATATTGCTGCACTTAGCTTCTTTCTCAGTAAGGGGGTGGTTGTGTGGAGCCTGGCTATTCCCCTGGCTGCTGCCAACATGCTGGGCGGGTATGCTGGAGCGCACGTAGCATTAAAGAAGGGAAGCCGGTTCGTGCGGGTATTCTTTATTGTAGTGGTCTGCACACTTATTATTAAGCTGGGCTACAATTACATTTTCAAATAACCTGGCTGGCAGGAGCGGCTACAAGCTTCGTTAATCGTTCTATTGCATACTGCAGTGTTTCTTCTTTCTTGGCAAAGCAGAACCGGATCAGTTTGTTGTCTTCTTTATTGCTGTAGAAGGCGCTTACCGGTATGGTAGCTACACCGTGCTCTTTGGTTAGCCATTGTGCAAACTCCATATCGGGCATATCGCTTACCTGTTCGTAACTGGCCAGCTGAAAATAGCTGCCGGATGTGGGCTTAAGGATAGTGAACGGCGTTTGCTTCATCAGCTCCAGGAAGTAGTCGCGCTTTTCCTGCAGCATTATATGCACGGGCGCTACATCTTCCAGCTGCAGGTATTGCGAGAGCGCATATTGTGCGGGAGTATTCACCGAAAAGGCCAGGAACTGGTGTATGTGCCTGAAGGCTGTTGTCAGGTCAGGAGGGGCAATGCAGTAGCCGATCTTCCAGCCTGTATTATGAAACACCTTTCCGAAGGAGTACAGCGCAAAGCTGCGGCTTCTCAGTTCAGGATGCTCCAGTACAGAGTAGTGTTTCAACCCGTCAAATATCAGCTGCTCATACACTTCATCAGAAAGTATAAATATCTCTGTATCGCGCACCAGCTCGGCCAGTGTATCCCAGTCTTCTTTGCTCCATACAGCACCCGAGGGGTTGTGCGGAGTATTGACGATGATGGCTTTTGTCTTAGGGGTTATAGCAGCTTTTACTTTATTCCAGTCTACACTAAAGCCGGGGGCTGATAATGAAACAGGTACCGCTCTGGCTCCGTTCATTTCTATGTTAGGTATATAGCTGTCGTAGGCAGGCTCTAAAATAATAACCTCATCGCCACGCTCCAGTATAGCCGTGAAGGCTGTATATATAGCATAGGTGGCGCCGGGGGTAATGGTTATTTCTGTATCGGGATCAATGTCCAGGTTATATCTCCTTTTGAAATTGGCCGCTATAGTTTCCCTCAGCACAGGCAATCCCGGCATAGGAGCATATTGGTTGAAGCCCACATTGGCCGCAACATGCAGCATAGTGCCCAGCCTGTCATCTATGGGGAAGTCAGGAAAGCCCTGCGAGAGGTTGATGGCATTGTGCCCGCCAGCCAATGCACTCATTGTGGTGAATATAGTAGTGCCTGTGGCAGAGTGCGTCCGGGGTAGCTTCATGGCTATAGAAATTTTTCTCCCTTGTTCCTTTTTACTTCCGCCACGTATTCCTTTATCTGCTGCTCACGGTTTCGCTCACATATCAGCAATACGTCTTTGGTGTCTATCACTATAAAGTTTTCCAGGCCCTGCACCACCAGCAGCTTGTTGTCAGGCGCTTTTATCATGCACTCGGAGGCATCTATCACCATTACATTCTTGCCATACACGGCATTACCCAGGTAGTCTTTTTCAGAGTTCTCATATGCCGACTCCCAGGTACCCAGGTCGCACCAGCCAAAGTAAGAAGGTATGGTATATACGTTCTTGGCTTTTTCCATTATACCGTAGTCTATGGAGATATTAGTGCATTGCGAATACAATTCGGCTATCAGGTCGTGCTCGGCAGGAGTGTTATAAACATCTGAAGCCTGCAGGAAGACCTCGTTCATCTCGGGCAGGTATTTGGCGAGTGCCGTCATTATGGTTTTTACATTCCAGATAAAGATGCCCGAGTTCCAGAGGAAGTCGCCGCTCTTCAGGAAGGTACGCGCCAGCTCCAGCGATGGTTTTTCGGTAAAGGTTTTTACCCTGTATACTTTGTCCAGCTCCTTTTCTGTATCGTATTGAATGTATCCGTAACCGGTATCGGGCCGGGTAGGCTTTATACCCATGGTGAGCAGGGCATCGTGATGGGCCACAAAGTCCAGCGCATCAAAGGTGGTGCGCTCAAAGGCGTGCTCATCCATTATCAGGTGGTCAGCGGGCGACATAATGATGTTGGCATCAGGATTCAGCGCCATCATTTTATGGGCAAAGTAGGCCGCGCAGGGGGCTGTATTCTTCCTTGAGGGCTCGCTGATGATATTATCGTCGCTTATCTCGGGTATCTGCTGCTTAAGAGTAGATATATAGGCCTGGTTGGTGATAAAATAGATATTCTCCTGCGGGCAAATATGCTTAAAGCGGTTGTATGTCCATTGGATAAGGGAGCGGCCGGTGCCCAGCAGGTCGAGGAACTGCTTGGGGTGTGCTGTGCGGCTAACTGGCCAGAAGCGGCTGCCTATGCCGCCGGCCATAATGGCCACATAGTTGTTTTTAATACTCATTGTGTGTACTGAGGCTTAAAAGTACTTATTATTCAGAAAAATACGCAAAACAAAGCCCCTCCGGACTCTCCGAAGGGGCATTTATATCTTTTTCTCTCACTCCATAAAGCTCCCTCTCCTGTTACGGTGGCTCCCTCTCTATAAAGCTCCCTCTCCATTTATGGAGAGGCCGGGGTGAGGTTTTTATTCAGCTTCCGCTACCACTTCCTGCACCTCGGGTATCATGCGTTTCATCATACCTTCTATACCCGCCTTCAGCGTGATCATAGAAGAGGGGCAGCCTGAGCACGATCCCTGCATCATCAGCTTCACCGTACCATTCTCATAGCCCTTGAAGCTGATAGCGCCGCCATCCATTTCTACCGCCGGCTTCACATAATTTTCCAGCAGTTCCTTTATGCGTTTTACCACATCGGTATCGTCTGCGCTTATCACGTTGCTGTCTGCCTTTGGCTTTACTTCATCTTCGTTTACTACAGCCTTGCCCGCTTCCAGGTACTGCTTCAGGAACTCACGTATAGAAGGTATCACCTCGTCCCACTGGGTATCCGGCGTTTTGGTGAGTGTTACAAAGTTGCTGGCTATAAATACAGCCTTTATAAAGGGGAAAGCGAACAATTCCTTTGCCAGTGGCGAAGGGGTTGCGCTGGCCTCATCAGGAAAGTCGATGCTCTTGCCCGGGTACAGCAGTTTGTTAGCCACAAACTTCATAGTTTCCGGGTTGGGCGTCATCTCTGTATAGAT
>DASPNB010000156.1:0-2345 GCA_035626755.1 Flavipsychrobacter sp. | reverse complement strand
TATCTCAGCAGGTCCTGCGGGAGGGGTAGTATACCAAACTGTGTCGCCTTTGCCTATACCGTTTACTGCCCACAGGTTCAGTTGCTGAACGTTTTGGCTGAAGGGCCATTTCAGCATAATCTTATCGTTTTTTGTCAGTGTGTCCTGGCTTGTGTTAGGCACGATGAAGAGGAAACGGAATTGGTATTTAGGTTTCGGGCCGCTTGGACCATTGTTTGAAAAGAACTTGTCACCGTTCTGGATGTAAGTAAATTGACTTGCGCCATCTTTCAATACAAGGTGTTCTATCTGCAAGTCAACTTGGCGCTGGGCAAATGCGTTGCCTGCGGCGGCAACAAAAAGAATCATAAGTAAGTAAATACGCTTCATATTTCAGTTTTTAGAGTTAAGTCGTAAAGATATAGAATCCAACTGAAAAAATTAACCCCTTTTTAAGTTTATTAGGGTGGTTTTGTCCTTGGAATGGCCATTTATTAGCCGCCTGTTAAGAAATGACAGTAATATTTCATTGGTATGACAAATTATCTGCTGGCTGAGATGCAATCATCTATCTGTTTGCCAATGGAACAAAAAACAGTCAAATTCTGATACTGTCACAACCCGTTCCGCCACAAGCTAGATCACCGCTATTGCCATCAAATTATCAAATTGTCGCAGTGTCCTTTAGTTTGGTCCTATTATTTTATCTTTGTTCGCTTTCTAGATGGAAATTTATAACCGAAACGTAATGAGATTATTACTGACCGCTATTGGTTGCTTTATTATACTAGGCCTGCATGGCTGTTCCGAAGACTTTACGGTGGCTGCACCCTACAAGCAGGTTACTGTAGTAGCGGGGATATTGGATATGAAAGATACCGCCCACTATATCAGGATACAAAAGGCGTTCATGGACGAACACAAAAGTGCTATTGAAATGTCCAAAGAGCCTGACAGCAGTTTTTACCGCGACCTTGAAGTAAAATTATATGAATACGATTCAGCACAGGTAAAGGTGTTAGACAGCGTGGTATTGTTCCGTGTAGACCTGAACCAGGAGGGTTACAGGAAAAAAGATCCCATAAACGATCAGCAGTTCTTTACCAGTCCGCATCATGCTTACAAATTCACCAATACTCAGTGGGCGGCGCGCAGCCATATGCTTAGCCCGCGCCTTTGGTACAGGCTCACTATCAATAACAAACAAACCGGGCATATTGACTCATCTGATTTTGTAGGTATCGTCAACAGCGACTCAAACAGGACGTTTGAAGGTCTTTACGTACAAGAGTTTCAACTGACTAATTACATAATTGATTTCTCAAAGACGACAGCGATATCGCAATACAAGTTATCGCCTTTCCTGCCACGAAACGGCCGTATGCTGGAGGGGTATATACGCTTTCATTACGTGGAGAGGAATGTAGTGACCCGCGATACTGTAAGAAAACAAGTGGATTATGCCTTTGACAATGAAATGAATGCGCAGACTGTAGGTGCCCGCGCAGAACTGCAAACGCTTAATTCTAATATATATGGCTTCCTGAATTCCGCTATTGGCCCTGCGCCGGCTAATATCGAGCGCCTGATGGATAGCTGTGACGTATTTGTATATGCCGCCAGCCCGGAGATATATTATTATACAATCATCAACCAGGGGCAGACAGGTACTATTACCAGCGATAATATTCAGCCGAATTATACGAATTTCAAGGGTACTGACGTGATAGGGGTACTGGGGTCCCGTGGCATGAGGTCTTATTATGGGGCATCAATTTCAAAGGTTACTATCGACTCCCTGAGAGAAAGTCCCGTGACTGCCTCGTTGCGGATAACCGGCGTCTCCGAAGATTGACAATATTTCAGGTTTTTATCATTTGTAATGCCTTTGTGGACCAGCACAAAGGCATTTTTATTTCAGATTGTCAGTATGGCTGACATTATTGCCGAAACGTCCTGAATGGCATGTCTATTGACATAAGACAAGAAGCGTTTTAAAGCTGAATTACTAATACTAAGGAAAGACTATGGGAAAAATTATTGGAATAGACCTCGGAACAACGAACTCTTGCGTAGCTGTAATGGAAGGGAACGAGCCGGTAGTGATCGCTAACGACGAAGGCCGCCGTACAACGCCGTCAGTAGTGGCATTTCTGAAAAACGGAGAGCGAAAAGTGGGCGACCCTGCAAAGCGCCAGGCCATTACCAATCCGCAGAACACGATTATGTCTATCAAGCGTTTCATGGGCCGTAGGTTCGATGAGATTGGTAGTGAAATGGAGCATGCTGCTTACAAAGTGGTAAAAGGCGACAACAATACTCCCCGTGTGGACATTGACGGACGTTTGTATACTCCGCAGGAGATA
>DASPNB010000155.1:0-5553 GCA_035626755.1 Flavipsychrobacter sp. | reverse complement strand
ATTCAGGCTATGATATATGGCAGCTTTTCTCTGAACAGAGCTTTTCCCGACGTATCTTTGGCACACAATTTCCAGGGCCTTTGTCTACCATCGTTTATTACATAGCGCTACCCTTTATTTACCTGCTTTCCATACTGCCATTCCCGGTGCTTTACCTGCTCTCGGACCTGCTGTTTGTGATACTTTATAAGCTGGTGGGATACAGAAAAGAGGTAGTGATGACCAACCTGCGGAATTCCTTCCCGGAGAAGAGCGAGGAAGAGCTAAAGCTGATCTGCAGGAAGTTTTACAGCTACCTCTGCGACCTTTTCCTGGAGACCTTCAAAACACTGACGATAAGCAGGAAATCAATGTTGAAGCATTGCTATTTCGCGCCGGGGTCGCTGGAAGTCTTCAAGAAACTATCGGCCGAAAACCGTAGTATTATCTTGGTATTGGGTCACCAGGGCAACTGGGAATGGGCTGGCAATACCTGTAGCCTATTGCTCGATCACCAACTATATGTGATATATCATCCTCTGAAGGATAAAAATTTCAATAACCTTATCCGGAAGATGCGTATGACCTTTGGCACCCGGCTTATAGCTATGAGGGATACCTATAAGGACATGTTGCAGACAAGAGAAGAACTGAATGCAACAGCTTTTATTGCCGACCAGACGCCTTCTAATATAACAGGGGCGCACTGGACTACGTTCTTAAGCCAGGATACCCCGGTTTTCAAAGGAACAGAGGTGATAGCAAAGAAGATTGGATACCCAGTAGTGTACTCCAACGTAAAACGGGTGAGGCGCGGCTACTACGAAATGACGGTAGAAATGCTGGTAGGAGACCCAAAGAAAACTGCCGACGGTGAAATATCGGAACTGCACACCCGCAAACTGGAGCAAGATATAAGAGAACAACCCGAAACCTGGCTTTGGTCGCACAGGAGATGGAAGCATAAAAGACCCGCAGAATTAAGTTGATAAAAGAAGCTTCAAATATTAATGTACCGCCTATTGGCAGAACCGGCAAGGACCTGATACTTGCCACAAAGCCCTATGCCAAAGAGGACAGGAAGAAGAGCTGGGCATACCTCACCTCCACGCTTCTGTTGTTGATCGCTGCCTGGTCAGGCACGTTTTTGGGGCATTACCTCGCTGTAAAGTTGTGCTTCAGCGTGCTGACAGCCTTGCTGATGGTGCGGATGTTTATCATTTACCACGATTTTTTACATCACACCATTTTGCATCGCTCTCCGCTGGCCGCTGCTATCATGTATAGTTACGGGATACTGGTGCTGGTACCACCGAGCATCTGGAAGCGCTCACACGATTACCACCACAATCACAATTCAAAACTCTTTAGTGCCAGCATAGGTTCTTACCCTATAGCCACCTCTAAGAAATTCCTTTCCATGTCGGCCAAAGAGCGCAGGGTTTACCTGGCTGTCAGGCATCCCCTTACCATAATTCTGGGCTACTTCAGCATGTTTATGATGGGCATGTGCTTCAATTCTTTTGTCAGCTCACCGGCTAAGCACTACGATTCACTACTGGCACTGATCATACATTTTGTGATTACAGGTCTGATGATATTCTTTTTCGGTTGGCAGTTCTGGCTGATAAGTATGTTTATTCCTTTTATTATTTCTTCAGCTATCGGTGCATATTTGTTTTATGCCCAGCACAATTTCCCCGGCGTAACATTTGCTGATAATTCAGACTGGAAGTATGAAGGCGCTGCCCTGGAGTCATCCAGTTTTATGCTGATGAATCCTTTCCTGAAATGGTGTACTGCTAACATCAGCTATCATCACATCCACCATCTTAATTCAAGGATTCCCTTTTACCGCCTGCCGGAGGCCATGGCTGAAATACCTGAGCTACAGAACCCGCGAACAACCTCATTTACACTGAGCGGTATTATTTCCTGCTTACGCCTGAAGGTCTGGGATGCTGAGCTGAACAGGATGATAGGTCTTGCTGAGCTTAAGGCAAGATATCCACAATATCAGTAGCGCACACTCCTCTCTCCGTAACTTTACTTATGGCTCATTCTTATGCAGATCTGCCTTTGCACTATGGCAAGGTGCCACGCTGGCTCTACGAACGTATGGGCAAACTTGGCGGCGCTATAGTAGAATCGATAGTGCAGGATTATGGCAAGCATGAAGTGTTGCGAAGGCTAAGTGATCCTTTCTGGTTTCAGTCGCTGGGCTGTGTGCTGGGTATGGACTGGCATTCGTCGGGCATCACTACCTCGGTTATGGGCGCGCTGAAAGGAGCGATCAACAAACAAGCCGGCAGCCTGGGCCTGTATATTTGCGGCGGCAAAGGGAAACACTCCAGGGAAACTCCGACTGAACTAATAAAAGTTGCCGAACGCACAGGTCTGAATGGAGACATGCTTGTCCGAAGCAGTAAACTAGCTGCCAAAGTTGACAACAATGCAGTGCAAGACGGCTACCAGATTTATCTCCACAGTTTTATATTAAGCGATGACGGTGAATGGGCCGTGGTGCAGCAGGGAATGAACGATAGCAACGGCTATGCACGCAGGTACCACTGGCATTCGCGAAAGATAAAATCCTTTGTTGAAGAGCCGCATACTTTTATCTACGGCCAGAACCAGGGACGCATTCTTAATCTCACTCATAAGGCCGCTGCGGATACCAAAACATCAATACTGAACATAGTAAAAGAAGAACCTAAAAAGCTGCTAGAGAGCGTAAAGTCGCTGAAAATGCCCGCGCATCACGATGTAAAGGCAAAGGATGTAGACCTGAAAAGACTAGGGTCTGTATTGGCCGTGGCATATGAAAAAGAAGACCTTGATATAGAGTCGCTGCTATTGCTTGAAGGACTGGGTCCGCGCACATTGCAATCCTTAGTGCTGGTGAGCGAAGTGATACATGGCACGCCTTCGCGTTTTGAAGATCCGGCACGCTATTCTTTTGCGCATGGTGGAAAAGATGGCCATCCCTTTCCTGTTCCGACTAAAGTTTACGATGAAACTATAAGCAACCTGAAACATGCTGTAGAAAGGGCCAGGCTCGGCAACAGCGACAAGATGGAGGCAATCAAAAACCTGGGCAGCGCAGCCCAAAGACTGGAAGAGAATTTTGTGCCTAATAACAACTTTGAGCAACTCATAGAGCGGGAACGAAACGAAAGCTGGCGCTATGGCGGCAAAACTGTTTTCGGCGATGCAAAGCCACCGAAGGAAGAAACCGCGAACATCCAGTTGCAGCTGTTCTCCTAAAAGAAAAAGTCTCCGGCCGGCGGAGACTTGAAGCGAATTCTTTTAACCCTTGGTTTTAACGTATAACGGTAACATTTACCGCATTCATGCCTTTTTTTCCTTGCTGCAATTCGAATTCTACACGATCATTTTCATGGACTTTTTCCTTTAGGCCGCTTACGTGAACAAATGTTTCCTGTCCATCATCGTGTTTAATGAAGCCAAAACCTTTGCCTTCATTGAAGAACTTTACTGTTCCTGATAATTTCTGTGTTTCCACTGTACAAAATTTTAATTAATTAGGAGTTGATATAAAATTAAATATTACTTATCTAAAATCCTACAGTACAGGCGGCATTTTCACAAAACCAAAGCGGCTCCGACAACTGCCGGGGCCGCTTTATAATATTAGAAACGGTTATTTATTTGCTTCCATTTTTTTCTTCATCTCGGCGAACTTTTCCGGCTGGTTCAGTTTGCCGTAGATTTCCATCAGCTCCTTCAGGGTGCTGGCGTATATTTCCTTTTCCCTGGCGTCGCGGCTGCTTTTTGCATCCAGCACTGCGTAAGATTTCTCAGCATAAGGCAGTGCCTTACCCAGGAAGTCTTTGTACTCCTTATTCAGCACCTCATATTTCTTCATATCAGCAGCAGTTTCCGAAAGCGCGTTCATCTGGGTTGCTTTGTCAAAGGCCTGCATATAAAACAGTACGCTGTAGTTGAAATTGTATTCCGCGTTATTGGGCTCTGCGGCTATAGCTTTTTGATATCCTGCTTCGGCCTTAGTTACCAGTTCGGCTGCATTACCCGGCCTTGCCACGCCTTCTTTCGGGAAGGCCATATTGTTGTAGATGTTGGCCAGCGTGTAATGCAATTCGGCATTGTTTGGCTCTGCCGCAATAGCATCTTCCAGCTTCTTGGTTAGCTCGGCAGTCCTGTTGGTCGCAATATAAAAATTTATCTCCTCGTTCCTGAGGTTGGCATCGTTCGGATATGCTTTTCTTGCTTCCAGCAGCGTAGCCAGTTGCTCATCCCTTTTACCTTGTGTGCTGTATATATCAGCTATAGCCAGGTAAACAGACGCATTTTTCGTGATTGGGCTTTCTTTTGCCGTATTCAGGTAGCTCAGCGCCTCGTCGTAGTTCTTCTGATAGTAAGCAGAGTAACCAAGCATTTGTTTGGCACTCACAGCCAGGGTATCAAATTTCTTATTCTTAAAACGCCTGCCCTTTTCTAAGCCATGTATCAGTGTTACATTTTGCAGGGCATCGGTTGCTTCCTTATATTTTGAAGCATTGTAGTTCATGATGCCCTCGTTGTAGTATGCGAATGCCGATACCAGGAGTTTGGTGTTCACATCTTCCTTTTCGTATTCCGGATCCAACTCTACTACTTTTATATAAGCTTCGGCAGCGTCCTTATAAGGTAGCTTCACCTGGTAGTTTGGGTCTTCCATCATTTTCATGTAGATGTCGCCCTTTGCATACCATGTCTTTGGCTTGTCCTTAGTTGAGGCATCTTCCAGTGCCTGGTTAATATACTTTACTGCGTTTTCAAAATCTTTCTCACGCAGGTAGTTCCTCGCGGACTGCACAGCGGAATTTTGAGCCATGGCAGATGCCGTTGTCAAAATTGCTGTAAGAATCAAAACTAGTTTTCTCATTTCCTTTCCTTTTAATATTCTAATTAATATAGACGTTATTCTGGGGCATTTTCCCCAACCTCGCCGCTCGCTTCGGTCGAAGTGTCCACGTTTTCTCCGTTTTCTTCTTGTTCCTGTTCTTCTATCCTGGCTATTGCAGCTATTGAATCACCTCCGTCCAGGTTTATCAGGCGCACGCCCTGGGTAGCCCTGCCCGCTTCACGGATGGACGCTACGTTCATGCGGATAGTTATACCCGATTTACAAGTAATGATCAGGTCTTCTTTTTCCTCAACGGAAAGTAAGCCTACCAGGGCACCTGTTTTATCCGTAATGTTGATAGTCCTTACGCCTTTACCCCCCCTGTTGGTGATGCGATATGCCAACTGGTATTTTTTTGTATTACCATTTTCATCAGTCAGCTCTATCAGGTTCGACATATCCTCAGTGTTCTCACCATCAGCTATTTCTTCTATAAATGGCGTACGCTTACCGAGACCTTTTTCAGAAACAACGAGGATCTGCTTTTGCCTCATGTCCTTTTTGGCAACACAAACCATACCTATCACTTCATCGTTGTTCTCATCCAACTCTATGCCAAACACTCCAATAGCTCCCCGACCTGTCTCGCGCACCTTGCTTTCTTCAAAGCAAATAGCCCTGCCAGACTTTACCGCCATCATTAC
>DASPNB010000154.1:0-2805 GCA_035626755.1 Flavipsychrobacter sp. | reverse complement strand
GGGGGATTTGACAGAACCATTATCAGTAAATTTAGTGAGCTTATGAAACAAATATACTCAGCACTGTTCGTTTTATTCCTCTTCATTTCATGCAAGGCGGCATCACAGGAACGGGAGATATTCCGGATGACAGTACTGAAGCAATACCCGGAAATGCGCAAGCGGCTGTTTGACGCAAGAGTAAGCGCTGATGAGAAAGAGATATATAGCGCTATACTTGACAATGTGTTTGGGAATGCAGCTTCCTCGAACGAGCGAATAGCAAAAATTCTGGCGAGGGGCGGGGTGAAGTTCGATTCGCTGCAACACAGCCTGCTGGAAACCCAGCATAGCAACTATGTGAAGCTATTTGACTACAAGAGAGCCTACGAAAGCAAGAAGTACCTGATGGATAACTACCTCAGCTATACGAAAGAGGAAAACAGGTTTGACGAAGAGCAGGCTATGAACATATGGCAAGCCTTGCAGGACGCTCCAAGACAGGAAGTACTACATGCGAAAGAAATAGTAAGTATGCCTATGACAAAAGATCCTGTGCTGGGCTTGCAGCGTATACCGGTCTCGAAAGGAGGGAAAGAGTACTCATTTATTTTTGATACTGGAGCCGGTATCTCAACCATAATGGATAGTATGGCGAGAGTGCTTGGCCTGAGTATATATGATAAAGTACCAGTGGTGATAAAAGGTGGGATAACAGGACTTGGTACCAATGTAAAGCTTGGCATTGCCGATAAGCTGAACTTAGGTGGCATAGAAGTAAGAAACGTACTGTTCCTGGTTTTTCCGGACAGTGCGCTTACATTCAAAACCGGGCCCACTTCGGTGGTAAAAGTTGATGTGATACTTGGCTTCCCGGTGATAAAGGAGTTGGAGCGGATAACATTGTACGCTGACAGGATGGAGATAGATAACAGGGCGCAGATAAGAAAGCCCGGACCGCCCAATATGGCAATAGAGTATCTGAAGCCGATCATTTACCTGGAGTATGAAGGCGAGGAGCTGCCGTTCACATTTGACACTGGTGCGGATGAAACAGTGTTCAGCGAAGTATTTTATAAAAAGCATAGGGCCATAATAGACAAGACAGGCAAGAAAGATGTGGAGCAATATGGCGGGGCCGGAGGTATAAAGGCGTTTAATGTGATGAAAGTACCGTCGCTCAGTTTCGGGTGCCTGGGAACGACGATCACTTTAAAGGATGCAGCGGTGAGCACAGAGGTAATTCATACCGGCGATGATGTTTATTATGGTAACGTAGGGCAGGATGTGATACAACAATTCAAATCGATGACTATTGACTTTAAAGAATCGCGTATAACTTTCAATAGATAGTAAAGGCCGCATAAGCGGCCTTTTATGTTATTCAATATTAGTTTGCTCGCTGTCTGGAGGCGGTTGAATATTGTCCTCATCACGCTTTTCAGGTGAGATGCGGCGTTTGCTATCTTTCAAGGCTTTGTCTATCAGCCATTCCAATTGCCCGTTCACACTACGGAATTCATCCCCGGCCCATTTTTCTATGGCTTTGAATGTCTCCTCATCTATCCTCAATACAAAAGATTTTTTAGCCACGGCAAAAAATAAAAAATCAAAAAGTAAAAATCAAAACCTACCAATACAGTGTGCCCGTATTAAGTACCGGCTGTGCACCGCGCTCGCCGCAGAGTACTACCATAAGGTTGCTCACCATGGTTGCTTTCTTTTCTTCGTCGAGTTCTACGATGCCTTTCTTGCTCAGGTGCTCCAAGGCCATCTCCACCATACCTACGGCACCTTCTACTATTTTGAAACGCGCAGCTACAATAGCTGTTGCCTGCTGACGCTGCAGCATAGCACCGGCGATTTCCTGTGCATAGGCAAGGTGACTGATCCGCGCTTCTGTTGCAATAATACCTGCTTTTGAAAGCCGTTCATTCAGCTCAGTTTCCAATAGTTGCTGAACCTGTTCGCCGCCATCGCGGAGGGTTATTTTGGCGCTTTCGTCCTCAATATTATCGTAGGCGAAGCGGGTAGCGAGGTTACGCAGGGCTGCTTCGCTCTGAGTACGAATGTATACTCCATAGTCTACCACTTCGTACGCAGCCTTGTAAGTTTCGTTTATCTCCCAAACCACAACTGCTGCGATCTCAATAGGGTTACCCATTTTGTCGTTCACCTTGATGGTAGGGATGGCCAGGTTTTGCGAACGTTGGGAGAGTTTGATAGTAGCATACAGGGGGTTGACAAAAAATAGACCATTATCCTTTACAGAGCCAACATATTTACCGAAAAAGCTCAGCACCCGGACGTGATTTGGCTGAATGATCATCAAACCTTTCCAAAGGAAGATAGTGGTAATGAGCAAGACGATACCTAACGGAATATAGCCAAGATTGGCTTCCGCCTGTGTGAAACAATAAATAGCAGCGCCAAAAGCGATGATAGAAAGCAAAAGGGCTAAAAAGCCGTTCATGGGTTTTACAATTTTTTCCATAATGTACTTGTTTGATATTAAAATGATATCATAAAGATAAATACATTTTTGTGACACTACCAAAAATTTTTACGGGTGTATGGTTTTTGTATGTTATTAATTAAAACTGCCATGAGAATTGCTGGAATAGTCCTTCTGATAGTGGGCATACTGATGATGATCTTTACCGGCTTTAACGTGACCCGGGAGAAGGAGATAGTAGACCTAGGCCCGTTGGAGATAAATAAACAAGAAGAGAAGCGCATTGGCTGGCCCGCATATGCAGGAGGAATAGTGGCAGTACTGGGCCTGGTACTGGTAATAGCCGGAAGAAACAAAAAAGGGTAGAACTC
>DASPNB010000153.1:0-5036 GCA_035626755.1 Flavipsychrobacter sp. | reverse complement strand
ATAGTCATTACCGTCACCGCGATACAACTGAGCTGCAACCTTAAGCTGCCCCTGGGCATCATAGCCACCTATCCAGCAAGATCCGGCAAACAGGGAGTTCTTTTTAGAACCCTTCGGCACCTCGTAAGAGGCCGTTCCGGTTCCCCTGTCCCACCACATGTCACCACCGGTCATCAGCTTCGCCCTGACATTGTTTATGTCGAGGTCGATCGATGACTGCGCTTCTTTACAGTTTGCCGCGCTTTTCAAGAGAGGGTTGCTTTGAGGTTTCTTATCCGAATTCCGCGCACCTGCTTCAGAAGAAGCAAAGAGGGCAGCAAGGGATAGGACAAGACCTACTTTGTTGTTAAACCTAAACATGCGACTATATTTATTAAATAATTACTTTAAAAATTAGAAATTCAGATTGAGACCAAAGTTTATCCTCCTCGGAAGGTTGATATTATATGGATTCAACTGGTAAACCGAGTATAAATCATAGTAAGATTGAGGGCTTGTCTGCACTTGCTGATCCAGTTGCCCTTGTGGAGACACCAGGTAGCCGTCATCATCAGGTCTTCCCGTAAATCCATCCACAGCCAATACATCCCTTGTGTTAAGCACGTTGGTGATGTACATGTATACATTCAGGTACAGCTGCCTCCGTGGTTTAGCCATTTCGTCTTCATCTTCAGCAGGCTTCTTGAACGACAAAGTGAAATCTTTATCTAACCTCAGATCAAGCATATAGTGCCATGGGAGTCGAGAACCGTTGAGCTCACCTTTTACAGTATTAGCAACCCTCTTAGGTTGAGCGTACCTGGTGTACGGTTCGCCGCTCCTCGATGTAAACAGCAGATTGATACCAGCGTTCTGAAGGAAGTGCTTGTCCTTGATAGTAGGACCTTCTCCATCAGCAAAGCGATAGTCAAGGTTCACACTTATTATATGCCTGTTATCAAAGTCAAGTGGCATTATGTAACGGAGGTTAGGCAAGCCTGAAGCTATAAATGCAGCAGTAAGTCCGTTGGCACCAGACGATGAATTGTCGGCAGAACCGGTTCCTTCTACAAACTGCAAGGTATAGTTAGCCATCATACGCAGGTTTTTCACACGACGCAGGTCATATTTCAGGTAAAAGCCTTTTGTAGTTGAGTAATCCCTGTTACCATAGGTATAGTAAGTCTGTGGCCAAGCATACAGGTAAGGACGGTATTGCACCTGGTCTTTACGCTCTTTATAAGTACCTGCAATAGACACAGCTGAAAACTTAGAAAGCGTCTGAGTGAAACCGAATTCATAATCGAAAGTCTTTTCAGGTCTCAGATTCGGGTTGTTGATTGTTGTACTTGTTCTTTGAGCCAGGAACATGTAATCAAACGGAGTTGCATATACCCTCCCCGGCCTTTGCACAAGGATGTCATAGTGAGCATAGAACTGTGAATTCTCATTGATAGGAAACTGGAATGCAATACGTGGTGACAGATAAGTCTGTGGCTTGTAATCAGTGAAAGACCTTGTGGGATCATAATCCTCATCTGTAATCTGCACTTTGCCTTGTTCCGTAAGGTAGGGCTGGGGATCACGGCCGCTGATAGCACGCAGCACGGCCGGGTCAGAAATAAACTGACCTGACGCATTGTACCAATCATCGCCATTTCTGTAACCTATTATCGAAGGGCTGTTGGAGTTATTGTTATCTACATATACCACGTAGTCGCTACCCATGTTACCGGGAACCGTACCCCTGGCATCGAATCCATTGTCTGTTCCACCAAAGTCGGAAACCTTATAGGTTTCATATAATGAGTAAGGATCTTTCAAAACCTTTGTGTTAAGATCATAACGATCTACACGTAAACCAATGTTGAAATTAATCTCTTTGAACTTGAACCTATCGAGGATGTAACCTGCAATGTAATTAGGCCGATAAGCACCTACATTACGGGTATAATTACCCTTTCCGTCTTTCTGCGTAAAGTAATCGTTGAAGTTAACCTGGCCCTTCAACCTGTTTCCAAGGTAGTCGTAACCGTAGTAGCTAACTAACGGGTTGTTGCTACCCAAACCTGTCAATAATTCATCCGCGCTCAACATATCAAGTGAGAACGTAGACGGGTCGAGAGCATCAACATTAATAATGTCTGTACCAAGCACATCATAACCAAGCGCCGCTCTTAGATTCTTATCAAAATTTGTTTGAATAGAGTCAAGCGCCAGGCGATTATAGAAAAGTGTATCGTATATACCAGGGATAACCACGCCTAAATCTTTAACCTGTTCCTTTGTGTACACCTGGCCATTCACCTTGTACAGCGGCTTACTATAGTCAAGCCCTATATGATTGTTTACATTACCCCTCATTACCTGCCAGATGGAGTTGTTGTCGCCAACGCTTGCGTTAAGTGTATAGCTCCTGGCAACACGCTGCTGGTAGTACAAACCGAATTCGATAGCATGCCTTGATTTATTCTTACCATTGCCCAGGGTCAGATCAAAAGAAGCATTAGCACTTGCTGCGATCTGATCTGTATTAGTATAAGAATAACCAGCTAAACCTGATCCTATGTTGGGATAAAGGTTATAAGCTCCGCCAGGGAAGTCACCATTGGCAAGGCCGCGTTGACCGCGCAGCTCTACAATGGTAGGTGGTAAAATACCTAAGTCATAAAACTGTGTGGTGTAATTAGCCAGTATAGGGTTAAGCTCCGCGCGTTGGAAAGTATAGCTTATTGGCGCGTCATACGACAGCAGTTGCCACATTCTGCGACCAGTAACAGTATCTACGTCATAAAAGTAGGCAGGAGTTGTGTTCTGCGTAAACTTACCTACATAACCGTAATTAAATATATTACGCTTGTGGTTAGGATCCTCGTTATCAGTATAGTCCTTCTGGTAGTCTGCCTGCAGGCTATAGTACGCATTAGAAATGCGGCTCTGTTTGCCGGTATCATTCGTATTGCGGCTAAACCTTTGTGTGAAACGCAGGTAAGCACGACCCGAGAAGGTCTCCTGTATAGGAACAGCCTCTGGTGCGAACATAATAAACCTATATCGTCCGGCATCTGCTCCGCTCAGGTCACTACCTTTTGAGTAGTTAAAGTTGCCCCCTGCGGTCAGGTTCATATTCTCAGCCAGCTGGTAATCGAATTTCGCAAATGCGCGACCTTCAAATATCGCAGCGTTAGGCATTACCTTCACTTGCTCCAGATCATTCTTAGTAACATACTGGCTTGAATAATAGTATGTAGGTGTTCCGCCGGGATTAGGAGCCAAAGTCAGTGGCTTGTCTTCCAGCCGCTGACGAACGTCATCTTTTACTACGTAGTTATCATAAAAAGAAGGTTGCCTGTTTTTGTCATAATACGCTTCGCCGGAGAAAAGGAAACCAAGGATCGGCTTTTTACCGCCTTCCACTTTTTTACTCAGTAACGGACCAGACAAAGTAAGGTTAGCCATGTTGTGATTGTACCCTTCAACTGAATGTTCCAGTTGAAGATTACCCTGGTAAGTAGGTGCCGGACCCTTCGTAGTAATATTTACTACAGCACCTGTAGCGTCACCTCTTTTTGCAGACAAGCCGCCCAGTTCTACTTCTATTTCTTCAATTACACCCTGGTTCAGGTTAGGAACGTTACCTACCACCTGTACACCATCTATAAAAGTTACAGTACCACCCGAACGCTGACCACCGGCATTAATGTTACCATCACGGCCGCCGGTTCTGAGACCGGGACCTGAGTTGGCAACCACGGTAGTCATGCTGATAGTAGGCATGTGCTTGATGTCTTCACCGCTCAGGATATTGGTAACGGGACCATCTTTAATCAACGGTGCCTGGTATGTAATTACCACCTCATCCAGCGTGGTAGGAGTAAAGTCTATATTAATGGTAGTAGCACGGTTGGGGCTTACAGCTACTTCCTGTATCCTTCTTTTTTTATAGCCTGAATAGGTACCTATCACCTCATACTTGCCTGCAGGCAGCGACTTGATGGAATAAAAACCATCATAGTCCGTTGCCGCGCCACCTCTCTTGATACCGCTGGAAATAACTTCAATGATAGCCCCTATTACAGGTTCGCCCTTTTCATCCTTAACGGTACCCTCAATAGAACCAAAGTCCTGGGCGAAAGCGCTTAAAGAGCCGAAAGTAAAGAGCAATATGAGAAGGTTACGTACACTACGTGCCATATTCTTTATTAATAAATTATTAACCAAATGAGCGGTAAAGATAAAAAAATCTGTTAAAAATCGATTTCGCCACATAAATATCTTTGGTTGAAATTTGTTTATAATCAATTATTTACTACGAGCTGACAATCTTCTCCAAAAGGGCCTTACTCATCTTATATAATGATTCCTTGCTATATCCTGCGATGTGGGGTGTAATGATCACGTTCTGCATATCTATCATTTCTTCAAAACACTGCCTCACTTCCAAACTCATTTGTTCCAGTGGCTCTTCCTCCCAAACATCCAGGCAAGCTCCCGCTACTTTTCCCGACTCCAAACCTCTTTTTATCGCGTGTACATCAGCCACTATTCCCCTAGACGTATTGAGCAGTACAAAACCCTTGTGCATCTGCGCAATAAATTTGTCATCAAAATAGCTGATGGTGTCTTCCTGCAAGGGAACATGAAAACTCACAATATCTGCTTCCCTGAAAATGGGTTCGAGATTGTTGCAAAAAGTCACATATCCGGGCATATCGTCATGCTTGTATTTATCATAGACGAGAATTTGCATATCGAACCCTAAAAGTTTTTTTGCAAAAGAGCGGCCTGTGTGCCCAAAGCCAATGATACCAACGGTTTTGCCTTCCAGCTCTGTCCCCCTGTTGGCGTCGCGCCTCCACCTGCCTTCCTTCAGTTCATTGTTGCTGATGATGATACGCTTGTTCAGGGCCAGGAGCATCCCTAGTGCGTGCTCAGCCACTGCATTGCAATTCCCTTCGGGGCTGCTGCAGCATTTTACTCCTTTTTTAGCAGCATAAGCCACGTCCACCACCTCCATGCCTGAGCCCATACGGCCTATCCACTGCAACTGCCCGGTC
>DASPNB010000152.1:0-4099 GCA_035626755.1 Flavipsychrobacter sp. | reverse complement strand
ATATTCGGACTGTGGATGGGTACTGTGCTGGGGCTTGTGGGCACATTGTGGAATTAAGCCCCTTTCATAATTGTGCAAAATAGCCCGGACAAGAAGAGGAACATTGTACCTTTAACTGGTTGTGTCTGATACAAGTAGTTTATACGAAGAGTTGCTGGCGAAGCTGGCCACCAGCGACAGCGCAGACCGCAGGAACTGGGGCCGGCTGATAGCAGAACAGGATGTGGAAATGGAAGCATTGGCTCCCCTGCTATTTGCCGAAAGAAATACAGCATACCGGTTTTCGTGGTTATTAAGTGATATCGGGCTTGCTGATCCTGAAAAACTATTCAGCATACTATCCTATGCATTTGAGAAAAGGTATGAAACGGGTATATCGGATTTTGAACAACAATTTGTAAAGTACTGGCGTATAGCCGGAATACCTGAGCAGCATAAAGGCAAGGCTATAGACCTGATGTTTAACCTGCTGGCAGACCCTAAGGTGGGCACGCATATCAAATCAGTATCAGCAGAAGTGTTGCACAACCTGGCCAATGAATATCCTGAGCTGGGAAACGAACTCAGGCTATGCCTGCAACAAGAACTGGATAAAAACACAAATGCGTTCAGGAAGAAAGCGGAAGGGATATTGAGGAAGTTGTAATGGTTTGTCCCGGACTCAGGCCAACCGTGAACTAACTTACTCCATGCGGATATTATTGAAGTCCATCCACCTGTTGAGCGAACCTGTCAACCTGTTTAAGTGGTCTTCGTTGAGGAATATGTTCGACCATGTATCGTACCTGTCACATTGCATGCTGATGTAAAAGAGCATTATACCCAAGGCCCCGAAAGGCAGAAATTTCTTTTCCTCGTCTGTAAGTTTAATAACCGATTCGTACCCGGCTAAAAAACGCGCGAACTTCTCCTGGTAAGCCCCCTCTTCCTGGTTGGTATTATATAACTGGTATAAAAAATAAGATATGTCGTGACAGAGCCAACCATTGCCACAGAAATCAAAATCGTAAAACGTCACTTCGCTCTCACCTTTGACGTGCATATTGTCAAACCACATATCAAGATGTATTGCACCCGATCGCATCGTATCATCATTTACCTGGGCGTATCGTGATTCCAGGTATTTGGTAAGCTGCTCAACAAATCCCATACCTTTTGAGGGGGTGTTGAAGAAAAGTTTTGTCCTCCGGAGTGATTCTATAAGCAGGGTATCAGCGTTATAATGAATACGCTCCAATACAAAACCTTGTGCAGCCTGGTGCATTTTCGCCATGGCAACTCCTATATGGTAGCTGGTAGCAGTTGAAAAGCGTGGGTTTTTCTCACCTTCAGCATAAGAGAATAGTACAGCGTATCGCGTTCCTTCCGGAGCAGCGATGTCCTGCAGGTATCCGTCATTGATATCCCGGATGGGGTAAGCAACACGTATATTATTGTTTTTCAGGTGCAGTAGCAGGCGCAGTTCTTCCGTTACCTCCTTTTTGGTGCGCCAGTTGAAAGTATACACGCGTAATACATAGCGTTTGTCCCCATCGGCTACCTGGTATAAGTGATTCATACCTGTTCTGAACAAGGTGCACTTTGCACCATTGCCCAAGCGATAGCGTTCTATCAGCAGTTGTTGTAAATGTGCCGCTGACAGTGTTGATTCTGTTACCGGAAAATGGAACATTAGCGTGTGTAAAAAGTAAAAATAAGCTAAACAGGTGGCGAATTTAGGTTTTGCAGCGAAAACATCTGTTTGCTAAGATGAAAATATTGTGTAGGACCAGGATATTCTCATTCATACCGATTCTCCGGCATAGAACCCGACGGCCATCACTTCAGCTGCTCTAGTCGTCCTTTTCGCTTCACAATATTCTTATAATCCCACTGAATATCTTTCGATTTTTTCAGCCAGCGTTCCAGGTCTTTTTTGTTTACTTGCTTAACATCAGTATACTGTGCTTCCGCGGCTTTGAAGCTGCCCTCGGGTGCGAGGTCCGGCTCGTCGAAGGACTGACCGCTCCAGAACAACAGGCGCACACAGTTCTTTAGTTTATGATAACCCACGATCGGATTGCCCTCAAGAAACCACACGGGATGCCGGTGCCATATCTTATTTTCAGCCTCCGGCAGGCCTTTGCTTATTTCTTCAAATAACGTGTCGGCAATTGCCCTATCTTCCTCAGGCAATGCGTCATGGTATTCCTGTATGTCCTTATTCATTCCAAGAACGTTTGAAAAGTAAATTAACTATTTCTCCATGTTGGCCAGCATACGCTCCAGTTTATCAAAATTCTCTTCATTTTTATCAGGTGCGAACTTTCTTATTTTATCACATTCTTCCTTGCTGGCAAATTGCATACGGAAAGTAAGCAGCGTATTGTCTTCATCCGCGTCTTCAAATGTAGTCACCACCCGGAACAAGGGTTTTGATATCCTGTTCCAGGCTATGAGGTTGGGTCGGTCTATGGTAATGAACTCTACTTCATTTTCGTAGTTGCCCTTCTCCGGCCCGTGCATAGTAAAACGCCACCTGCCGCCCGGTCGCAGGTCAAATTCGTGCAAAGTATTTGTAAATCCTTTCGGACCCCACCATGCCGCCAGTAGTTCAGGCACCGTCCATGCGCGGAAGAGTTGTTCACGCGTTGCATTAAATATCCTTGAGCTGACTATTTCATAGTCGGGTAATGTATTGGAAAAGCCCATTTGCTTAGCCTGAATTTTACGGTTTTGAATAATGTACACACAAAACATTGCAACGCTCAAAAAACCTGTTCCCTTCGGGCTTCCAGTTCTGCTGCTCGTTGATGCCTTTAAACAACGGAATGCCATTGCCCAGCAATACAGGGTTCACAAACAGGTATATTTCATCCACCAGGTTGTGAGCAAATAAGGTATGAACAGTGGACGGGCTGCCGAATAACATAACATTGCCCTTTTGTTTTGCATCGCTTACTTCTTGCAACATGCCCTCGTTGATGAACCGCAGTTTGTCCCTGTCTTTGCCTACCATCGTGTTGGATAAAACCAGCTTATTTACCCGGTTATACCATGCCGAATGTTCCCGGGCATGTTTGGTAGCATTTTCCTCCTTGGCAGCGGTGGGCCAGTAGGCGTCCATCATCTCGAAGGTTTTTCTGCCATACAAAGCAGTATTGGCCGTTTGGGTAAAGGCTCCCACAAAGTCAAACAATTCATCGTTAAAACCTATCCAGTCCATCTCTCCCTTCGGCCCGCCTACAAACCCGTCAATAGAAATATGTTCGGAAATTATTAGCTTTCCCATAGTTATTGTTTTTTTTCAGTTATACAAAGGTGCGAACAAATACCGGAATCACCGGGTGAAAAAACGACAATGTGAGGGGTAGATGCTACACACGCTCCTCAGCTCCTAAACCAAACAAAGCATAATCATACACTGCCGGGTCTTGCGGGTTCATGGCGCGCAGTTGTTTCGTTAGTTGTACGGCATTCTGCCAGTTGCTAGTGTTTTTGTCTATTAATCGGAGGCGATGCGCTACCCGTGCCACATGCACATCAAGCGGGCAGACGAGCTGGTGTGGTTTTATTTTCTTCCATATGCCAAAGTCCACGCCTTGATTGTCCTTGCGCACCATCCAGCGCAGGTACATATTGATGCGCTTGCAGGCGCTTTTGCGGGCGGGAGTGGATATATGTTTGCGCGTGCGTTCAGGATGCTCTATCGAGAAAAAATAATTGTGAAAATGTATCAGCGCCTGTTCCACGGTTTCCTGCTTGTATATCTTGCCCGGCACAAAAGCATCTTCCAGTGAATTATACCTGCCATAGTGCCATTGCAGGAAATGGATAAAGTACAACAGGTCGGTAGCATTGAACGTGCGGTGTACAAAACCGAGAAAGGGTTTTAAATCCGTGTCCTTATGATTGCGAATAAAATCGTAGGGAGTATTATCCATCAGTGCCATCAGCTTATTGCAACTATTGATGATGCTGGTCCTGTTGCCCCAGGCCAGTATGGCTGCAAACAGTCCGCTGATTTCAATGTCCTGCTTTTTGCTGAATCTGTGCGGAATGGATATAGGGTCGTCCTTAATAAAGGAAGGCTGATTGTATAGTCTCGCCTTGGCGTCGA
>DASPNB010000151.1:0-3124 GCA_035626755.1 Flavipsychrobacter sp. | reverse complement strand
GCGGCGATTGAAGATTATTTCACTGCGTTCAATGAGAACAGTTGCGGGTCGGGGCCCGCAAGGACAGTTTCTTTTTATGTTTTGATGAAGGATAATTATCTCGGTTGCTGCAGGGCCCTCCTCTGTCTTTGTCGGCAAGCGACAAAGCCTGTCTCCTCCCTGCCAGGAGGAGAGTTTTCTCGGGTTGGCTTAATTAGCGTGGCCGCACACGAGTAAAAAAAACTGTCTGAACGTGTAACCGCAAAGGGCGATAAGACGAACTAAGTTGTTTCGCAAGAACGCGAGGTGAGATCGCCGCCGTGGGCAGGCGATGACGATGGTGCAAAGAGAAGGCGAACCGACCGGTTCGCCTTCTCTTTTTTTATTACTGCATGGTTATTTAGCCGGGGTATCGTAAGCCCATTTGATGTAGGTTGCTCCCCAGGTGAAGCCACCGCCGAAGGCAGCGAGCACTATATTGTCGCCTTTATGGAGCCGGGTTTCCCATTCCCAGAGACAAAGGGGAAGTGTGCCATTGGTGGTGTTGCCATAGCGTTCTATGTTCAGCATTACCTTTTCCTCGGGCAGGCCCATGCGCTCAGAGGTGGCGGTAATAATTCGTTTATTGGCCTGGTGGGGAACCAGCCATGCAATGTCATCAGCTGTAAGGTTATTGCGCTGCATTATTTCAGCAGAAACATCAGCCATGTTCTTAACAGCAAATTTGAAAACTGTTTGCCCTTCCTGGTAAACGAAGTGTTCGCGGTTCATTACTGTTTCAACTGTAGCCGGCTTTACAGAACCACCTGCCTTCTGGTGCAGATGGGCACGCCCTGCGCCGTCGCTTTTCAGAACGGAGTCGATAATGCCAAAGCCTTCAGTGTCAGGTTCCAGTAAAACGGCACCGCAGCCATCACCGAAAATGATACACGTAGTACGATCTTCGTAGTTGAGAATAGAACTCATCTTATCACCGCCAACTACTATCACTTTTTTGTAACGGCCGCTCTCGATGAAAGAAGCACCTGTGGTGAGCGCAAATAAAAATCCGCTGCAGGCAGCGTTGACGTCGTAGCCAAATGCATTCTTCATGCCCAGCTTATCGGAGATAACATTGGCAGTAGCGGGGAAAGTAAAATCAGGGGTAGTGGTAGCGCAGATGATACACTCAACATCAAGGAGATCAAGTCCTTTTTTGCGGGCGAGGTCTTTTATTGCCTCCACTGCCATATCGGAAGTGCCCTTGCCTTCACCTTTCAGAATGCGGCGTTCCTTAATCCCGGTCCTTGTCTGTATCCATTCGTCAGTAGTGTCAACAATCTTCTCCAATTCAGCATTGGTCATTATATAATCGGGAACGTACCCGCCAACTGCCGTAATAGCGGCATGAACTTTCTGCATTGAGCTTCTTTTGTTTAAAAAGGCAAAATTAGGTGATTACGAATAACAGGGCCTCCAAAATGTTATATGGGCAAAGTTTCCTATGTAGTCATTGCACCGCAGGTATGGATAACCTGTCCGCTCACATAGCTGCTCATATCGCTGGCCAGGAAGAGCGCCACATTGGCTACCTCTTCCGACTTACCGAAGCGCCCCAGTGGTATTTTCTGAAACCATTTTTCGGCACCACCGTCTTTCAGGTAGTGCGTCATATCAGTTTCGATAAAGCCGGGAGCGATGCAGTTGCAACGTATGTTGCGGCTGCCCAGCTCCTGAGCCAGCGACTTTGTGAAGCCTATAATACCTGCCTTAGACGCTGCATAGCTGCTTTGTCCTGCGTTGCCTTCTACGCCTACGACAGAGCTCATATTAATTATGGTGCCTGCGCGAGCCTTCATCATAGGTCTTATCACCTGCTTGCTGAGGTTATATACAGATTTAAGATTGGCCTGCATAACATCGTCCCACTGCTCTTCGGTAAGACGAAGGAGGAGGTTATCGCGGGAGATGCCGGCATTATTGACACATATATCTATTGTTCCGAAGTCGGCCATCACCTCATTAGTAAGCTGTTCAGCAGCAGCGAAACTACCCGCGTCGGACTTATAAGCTTTAGCCTTTACCCCAAAAGCGGACAATTTTTCCTCAAGGGCCTTAGCCTTCTCATCGGAAGAAAGGTATGTAAAGGCAATGTTAGCGCCGTGTTCGGCAAATTTAAGCGCAACCGCTTCGCCGATACCCCTGCTGGCGCCTGTAATGAGCGCCACTTTATTTTCAAGTAATTTCATCTCCCAGTCAATGGATTTGGCTGCTAAAATAGTTGATAAGTTATTATTTAGGTAAGAGTTCTTTACAGACAGGATTCTGAGGGTGGATGATTAGTCCTGGTTTACCTGAAAATGGAATAGGAGCTGGAATAGTTTTTTTAACAGAGTCTAAACAAAAACTGATTAAATCTGAAGATCTAACAAGGAGATCAACTTAAACATATTAATCGTCGGTTAGTTTCGATTAATTTTTAATGCAACAGAGAATATAATATCTGAAAAATAATCCACGTAGCCTCAACCGTAGAGCTAATTGTATTACTTTTGCGGAGTTAAACGTATTGTAAAAATAAACTTACAATCAACCTTTGAAAATTTAATGCTTATGAAAAGAAACAAATTACCTCTTATGAAAAAAATCGTCGGGACCATGCTTTTGGGCATGCTTTCGCTGGGCGCTGGGGCGCAAAGCCCGTGTAACGGTATCCCGAACGCCGGTACGGCAACAACCACAACTTCTTCCTTCTCTACTTGTAACGGCGGAAATCCGGTACTTGATCTGACGCCGGTAAGCAGTGAAACAGGCCTTACATATATGTGGCAGGGATCACCAGCCGGGCAGAATATGTGGAGTTATGTCAGTGGTTCGTTGACAAGCCCTGCATTTACTGCTCCCGCTATTACAGTCAGCATGGATTACCGGGTAGTTACAACGTGTACCAACACCAGTGATACAAATACTTCGGCCCCGGTAACAGTGACCGTGGCCCCAGCTCCTACTGCATCATTCCAGGTTGTAGCTGATTCGGTATGTGAGGGTACTAACGCGAACATTATTGTGATCGGAACTCCGTTTTCTATAGCAACAATTGATAGTGCCGGTACTAACATCACCGTCTTCATGAATGGCGTGGGCATCGGAGTTCACCCTACAGGTC
>DASPNB010000150.1:0-3128 GCA_035626755.1 Flavipsychrobacter sp. | reverse complement strand
AGATGACGCCTTATAAGCTGTCGATTTTCATTGAGCCATTCAGTCATTGAGTGATTGAACCATTGTGGTCACACCTCATAAACAAAGAACGCTCGCCCCGCCGCGTTCAGTACTGGTTTGGCCACGTTAAATACCTTTACTCCACCAGCGGTTACACCTTCCGGCTGTCCCACGTGTGCATGCCCGTGAAAGGCAGCTATCACTTGCCTGCGCTGTAGCGGCTCGGCCAGCCTTGATGATCCCAGGAAAGGGTATATAGCTTCAGGCTCCCCGGATACTGTTTCTTTTATGGGTGAGTAGTGCATCAGGGCTATCTTTTTTATCTCGCCATGTTCTTGGTCCAATCTTGCCAGTGCCCTGTCCAGGTGTAGCGCTTCGTCCACCGCCTCCTGCACAAAAGCTTTCATCGCTCCCTCGCCAAACATTGAAAGCATATGGTTGTCGAAGCCACCGCCAAACCCCTTAACGCCCGCAAACCCTATTCCATTTACTACCACGTTTTCGCCGTCTAGCACATGCACATGCTCGCTTATCATCATCTGCCTTATCAGTTTATGCCGCCCTTTCTCATAGTCATGGTTGCCCAGCACGCATATCACCGGCACCGTGCCTGACTTTAGTTCCTCAGCCAATAGTTGTGCCTCGCCTTCGTCCCCGGTATCAGTCAGGTCGCCGCATATCAGCAATACATCCGCAGCCTCCGATATCTCTTTAAAGAGCGGTCCCCACTTGCCGCGGTCACTTTCTCTCACGTGTATGTCGCCTATAGCGGCTATGCGTACTTTGCCATTTTCTTCGGCCATATTATACAGTCATTATGGTGAATGATTTGTAATCCCACTCTTTCACATCCACACTATATTGGGTATTGTCCACTATTGGTCCCCTGCACACACGCTGCACTGCCGGAGGCAGTTCATATTGCCCGTCTGCACGCTTCATTAGTTCGTCAAAAAGCCATTTGGGTATTATTTCCCTGTAGTCCGCCGGGTAAATAAACTGGAACATAATGATCTCTGCCAGTAGTATATGCCAGTGCTGGTTCAGACGCTCCAATACCTTTTGCCAGTTCATTGTCTTTCCCTGTTTCAGTATCAGGTGATGTACGTCCGCCCCGTCAAAGCGTTCGCGGTTCTGCACATAGCTCTTACACCATATCAGTTCTTCCCTGCCGACAAATTTCACCTTTGTATCCACGAATTCACCGTCCGAAGCATTCTCAAACCAGCTGTCGTCCACAGTGCATATCTGGTTGGTAGTATCAAAGATGATATCAATGAAGTATTTTCCTTTAAAGACCTTGGCCAGCCAGCGCACATCATGCAGTTCTGTTTTATACCCCTGGTCGGAGAAAAGTTTCATAATAGTAGGGTAGTCCACCGATCTGCAAAACACATCCAGGTCCTTAGTATCTCTGAAAATCCCTGTATAGTGGAACATTGCAAAGCCGCCACCAAGCAAATAATCCACCCCGCTCGCCTGCAGTATATCTATCGCTTCCTTGTAAAAATCCCTTGCTTCCTTCTTTTGTTCTTCTGTAAATGCCATAGGTTCAGTCAATTAAAACGGCTCGCGGTAGTCCGTGAGCCGCATTTAACAGAAGTAAAAAATGTGCCAGCAAGATGAGCTTTGCGGCTATTTTCCGCCGCCGCGCCCGTTATTGTGTCTTTTCGATGAATTGCTCTGGCTGCCTGGTTTCCTGCTGCGTTCTTTGTCTGCTTCACGTTGCAGCTGGTCCATGTCTTCAGTGCCGGTCTTGCGTATTTCCGTGGCCTTTTCATTCCTGCCGGCTACTTTTTTGTCACGACTCTTATTGTCTTTCATAGTTAAAAGTTTTAGTGAAAAATTCGTCTAAATGCATAAAACCGATGCCATTGAGCACAAAAAAAGGACGAAGTATACCCCCGTCCCGGCTTTACCTTATATATAGAGAACCCCTTACTAGGCCGATAGCCTGTAACGAGCAGATTGCAGTTCCTGCAATGTTTCCCTTACGTGTGTCTTCACCACCGCGCTCTTGCACAGGTCCATGGTAGCGCTCAGAAATGTCATCAGATCTGTCTTCATTATGTTGCCCATTATTTTCTGAGCCCTGCTCTTCTTAAAGTAGCTTATGTTCCTCGCTTTCATATCGTATAAATTTTGCGTGTTTTTTAATTTCCTGATTTCTGAATAGTGTAAATAAAATACCGTGCCAAACTTTCCCCGCAAGATGCTTTTTTTGAAAAACGGGCCTTCCCCTCCTTTTAGTGTGCTCATTTTCTTAAGATCTTGTTATAAGAATCAACTGGTAATTCAGTGAAATACGTTTTGTTGCATTTTTTATTTGTCTATTTTTGAGCCAAATCAATTTTTTATGAAACGCCTGCTTCTGTTAACCCTTAGCATTGGGTTAAGTCTCAACCTTACTGCCCAGCACAAAAAGCTGCCTGTACATGGGTCTGCACAATTAATCAAAACCGGAAAGCCCATCTTACCTAAACCCCTCGAGGGGAGATTCATCGGTTTTCGTAACCCCGCTTCTCTCGACCTAAACTGGCAACCTGCCCTCAGCAGCATCATTTCTAAGAACGAGAGCGAATACAAGCAGATGCTGCGGAAAATAAAGGAGGAAAAGGCCAAGCTCAAACAACAAGACATTGACATGTCCGGCCAGGCCAAGAGCACAATTGGTGCGCCTTCGCTTTCCACAAATTTTGACGGCCTTACCCCACAGGGCAACAATTCTCCGCTTGATAATACCATCGCCATCAGTAACGGCGGGATCATTGTTTCTATGGTCAACTCGCGGATTGCCTATTACACTTCTTCTGGTACACCTACTTTTAACCAGACAATCTACGACCTCATTAACGACAACCAGATTTCAAACAACGTCTGCGATCCTAAAGTCATTTATAGCAACAGCGATGACAGGTTCATCATTTTCGCCCAAACATGTGATGGAGTGGCCTCAACTTCTGCTATCATATTAGGGTTCTCTAAAACGAATAACCCCGCCGACGGCTGGAATTTCTATTATTTCACTGGCAACCCACTCCAGGACGGTTCCTGGTTCGACTATCCTAAAATCGCTGTATCTAATGACGAAGTTTTTGTTTCCGGTAACCTTTTCTACCAGGGCGGCG
>DASPNB010000149.1:0-3281 GCA_035626755.1 Flavipsychrobacter sp. | reverse complement strand
GTCGCCGTTTCTGTTTTTCTCATGTTTACACTGTTTTATGTGTAAACTTTTTTCAGGACTAGACACCGTCCTGAAGAAGGAGATTTTTTGTTTGCTTAATTAGTCGCCGCTGAACGGCGATTGAAGATTGCGGGTCGGGGGCCCGCAGTGAATTATTTTTGTGGGAAGGTTTGTCTAAAGTAGATCGGTTGCTTACGAGATCGCTTCGTGCCTCGCGATGACGATGTGAGTGATGTGTTGAAAATTAATAGGCTCAGTTGCTGCAGACACACCCCAGCCGCCCTTCTCAAGAGGGGATTTTTGATGAAGGTGATTTTTTGTTTGCTTAATTAGTCGCCGCTGAACGGCGATTGAAGATTGCGGGTCGGGGGCCGCAGTGAACTATTTTTGTGGGAAGGTTTGTGTGGCGTGGATCGGTTGCTTACGAGATCGCTTCGTGCCTCGCGATGACGATGTGAGTGATGTGTTGAAGATTAATAGGCTCAGTTGCTGTGTGCCCCCCTCTTCCCGACATGCGTCGGGACGACTAGCGGCTAGTCTGTCTCCCCCCTGCCAGGGGGAGAGCTTAAATTATCAGGGAGCAAGGAAAAAAGAAAAGCAGCCTTACGGGGCTGCTTTAATTCTATATAGAAGAGGAGAAAAAACTTATTGCTGGGTAGCAGTGTAGACTACTGAAGTAGTATAAGTACCTGCAGGGTAAGTAAAGCCAGGCTCTGCCTTGTACTGTATAGAGAACAGCTGGTTAGAACCATAAGTACCGCTGGTGATCAGGTTCTGATCCGTTGCAGTCAGAGTAGCGTAGGCGGTACCGGAGAAAGGTGAAGCGATAGAACCACCTGTAGAGTTGGCACTAACCATTAGCTTCAGAACACCACTCACAGGCATTGTAGTACCGGTAGTATAAGTACCTGTGTAAGTGAAGTTGGTAGCATTCGCTTTAACAGCCACATCGAAAGCAAGGTTTGACTGAACTTTCAGCTGCTGTGCAGTAGAAGTTACACCGTTGGCGTAATCAGATACAGTAGAGAAAGGCAGGGTGATTGCACCACCTGTGCTCGTACCCGATCCTGTAAAGGTGATGGAAATGGCGTTAGATAAGTCTAAGCTTACTGACTGTGTAGCTGTAGCAGAAGCGTTCTGGGCATTTACTGCTACCGAGAAGCTTACGATAGCGATTGCGATAAGAATGATTACTTTTTTCATTTTGTTTTTGTTTTGTTTGTTTTTACCAATTTGTTTTGTCGATACAAAGATGGGGATATAAGGCCTCGTATTCCAAAAAATCCGCCTGGGTTAACGGGCTCTTAAGGAGCCCGTAACCGGCGATTAACAAACAAAAACAACAACGAACTTTTAAACACGGGTGCGCAGCAAGGCAGCGGCTGCAAACAGCGCAGCAGGTGCTCCTTTTCAGGAACCCGGGGGCAAATTCTTTTTAGTGTGCTTCTTTACACGAAGGGCATACTGCAACACCAGCAGTATAAGCGCTATTAATAGCGGGAGGGGTACATAATACATCTTTACGGTCTGAGCTTTTTATTTCTTTTTAATGTTCATGGTTCTCTTCCTCTGCTTCACGTCGAAGTACACGGTCTTTTCCTGGTTGTTAGTGAGGTCTGCTGATTGAGAGAATTCCACAGGGCGGAAATTCTCATCAAAGGCGGCTTCACTCAGGCTTACCGTATAATTATCGGTCGGCAGATTGAAATAGAACTCTCCGTTCTCATCCGTAATTGTACTATATGTAGAGTTATCTGTTCCTTTTACTATTACTTTAATGCGCTCCACGCTAAACTTCAGGTTAGACGTTGAGTCTTTTTGCAGCCTTACCTGGCCCTGCAGTATTTTACACCTGCGGTAAGGCACATATTGAGTGCCGTTGGCTGCAAAAGTCTGCATCGAGCCTGCTACGGGCGCCCAGCCTTTTACCTTGCTGGTATAGCCCATATCAGCATTCAGCACTGAGTCGCCAATATTTTTAAAGTGCACTGAGCCTTCAGCATCTGAGATGAACATGTTGCCATTCAGGGTCAGCACCTGGCCTTCCAGCGTCTCTTCGCCTTTATCCATCACACCATTGCTGTTCGCATCTTTGAATAATACCAGCTTAGCCGACTTATATTTTTTAATAGCCAGGCAAGGTGCCTGGAGACGCATGCGGAATGCGGCATTTACATAAGTGCTTACGCTGTTCTCACTTTTCGACACCGGCACTACACCATTCAGATTAAAGTCATAGCCTTTGGTTGGATTACTGTAGGACACGTTCATTACCACGCTTGATACTTGGTTGCTGTTAGGCATCGTCTTAGTGTAGTTGTACTGTGCGCGCGCACTCAGCTGCTTTTTAAACAGGCTGGCTTCCAGGTAAGGACTAAGCATCAGTCGCTCGTACTTCTGAGGATTGTTGATATAGCTTATGAACTCCCCGTAGAAGAACGGACCATTGTCGTAGCGAACGGCGGCACCTATGAATTTGTACTGAACAGTAGCCTGGGTGCTGCTCAGGGGTATTTTCTTACCGGAATAGCCGGTAGCTGATCCCAACGCTGCATAGCAGCTCAGGTTAATAAACATCTTATGCCCGAACCAGAATGTATTGGCCAGGTTCAGGTAGTCGTAGGTGGTAACTGTATTAGTACCATCAGTAGCCTGTGTTTGTGTCTGGCGTCCTGCAGAAAGGAAAATATTAGTTGCCTTGTGGCTGAAACCAATCCTGGCGCCATAGCTATTTGTTGCAGTGCTGAATGCATCAGCAACCAGCGAGGTATCGTCAAAATAAGTTTGCTTCTTAAGGCTGTATTCATAGAAACCGCCCAGTACAATTTTTTTCAGAAGCAGCCTCACATCGTGGTTCTGCGCGCGCTGCCCTTTAAAGGTGCCTGCGTATGCGTTGCTATTGTACAGAACATGCGAATTGATGTTCAGCCTTCTTCCGTTGTGAACGTAGTTGTAGCCGAGGGAAGAACCCATCAGCGGATTCTTACCGCTGAAAGTAGCGTCCTTCTTAGAGAATTCCATACTAACGCCGGTAAACAGGTCAAGGCGGCTCTTCTCACCAAAGTTGATGAAGAGCTTTTGCTTGGCTATACCGCTATTCAGCTTTTCTACATGATCTATATTGGTAGAAACTTCTTCAGTTATCAGTATGTTGTCATTAAGTACGTGGTTTAGATTAGCACCTACAGTCTGGTAGTTGCCATTGCGGCTTTTCAGTACACCAAAGAGGCTAACGCTGTTCTTTTCTTTCCAGTTGTAGGCAACCTTACCTCCATAGCCGT
>DASPNB010000148.1:0-8991 GCA_035626755.1 Flavipsychrobacter sp. | reverse complement strand
CCTCCCCTGCATCAGGATTAAAGCTTTCTGGTATATTATATAATTCAAAATAATTCATCGTGTTGCTTTGTTTCTAATGCTGAAGCGTGGTAATCCCTTAATCTCCCCAAATCCCGGTTCAAATCTTACATTTGTCAAAAGTAACAAAGAAGATGATTATCGGACTGATCAGGGAAAGGAAGTCGCCGCCGGATGAAAGAGTACCGCTTACTCCTAAGCAGTGCAGGGAGATACAGGAGAAATACCCCGGCATCAAAATACTGGTCGAGCCTTCCCCTACCCGCTGTTACTCCGATGATGAATTCCGAGCCGAAGGAATAGAGCTGAGCGATGATCTTAGCGGCTGCGATATCCTGCTCGGGGTAAAGGAAGTTCCTGCAGATACCCTTATTCCTGGCAAAACCTATTTCTTCTTCTCTCATACCAAGAAAAAACAACCATACAACCAAAAACTAATGCAGGGCCTTATTAAAAAAGGCATCCGCATGATCGACTATGAATGTCTCACTCACGCCGATGAACAGCGTATTTTAGGTTTTGGCCTTTATGCAGGTATAGTAGGTGCGCACAATGGTATCCTTACTTATGGCAAAAAGCATGGTCTGTTTAACCTTCCTGCGGCGCATAAAATAAAGGGTTATCGCGAGCTACTCTCTGCCTACGAGAAGATCAAGCTCCCTGTTATGAAGATAGCCGTTACCGGCTCAGGTAAAGTTGCCAGTGGGGTGATTGACATCATGACCAATCTCGATATAGAGCCTGTAGAACCCGAAGATTTTTTCAGGCACGAGTTCGAATATCCTGTTTATGCTCACTTCAAAGGAAAAGCACTTTACGCACGTAAAGATGACAGATCGTTTCATCGCGATGATTTTCATGCCAACCCCGACCAGTATTCCTGTCTCTTTCCCCAATACCTTTCGAAGACTGACATCTTAATGAACGGGATCTATTGGGATAAAAAAGTACCCCGCCTGTTTGAGAAAAAAGACGTGCATCTTTCCGACTTCCGCCTTAGCGTTATAGCAGATATTACCTGTGATATAGATGGCTCGGTACCAATCAATATCGGCGCGTCCACCATCGCTGATCCTGTTTATGGTATTGACCGAAAAACACTTGAAAAAGCAGCGCCGTTTCAAAATACAAAAGACGTGGTAGATGTAATGGCTGTCGACAACCTGCCTAACGAGCTACCGCGCGATGCCTCACAATATTTCGGCCTGCATTTCGAAAAATATGTTTTGGGAGAATTGTTCAAAGAAAAAAGTGAAATCCTGGAACGTGCCACCATCTGCGAGAACGGAAAATTGACTTCTTACTACGAGTACCTGGCCGACTACGCTTACTAACCCTTGCCCAGTATTTCGCGCACCGCTTTTTCCATAGTGTCGTACTCCGGCTTAAAACCTGCTTTAAGCGTTTTCTCAGCGCTGACCGTTGTGCTCTTCAGCACTTCCGAGCTCATTTCACCAAGCATTATCTTCAGAGCCGCAACAGGCACCGGTATCGGTATCTTCAGTCCACCTCTTACTTTCGCTATTATTGCCATCAGCTGCTTCTGGCTCACCGGGTACGGACTAACCGCATTGTAAACTCCCTTTATTTCTTCATTCTCTACAGCCCTTATCATCATCCGGCAAAGATCATCGGCGTGTATCCAGCTGATCATCTGCTTGCCACCTCCCAGGATCGGCAATACGCCTGCCGCCGCAGCTTTCGACAATTGAGGGAACATACCATCCTCCTTACCCATCACTATCCCGAAACGAAAGATCACTGTTCTTAGAAAATCCTCTGCTTTATGCGCCTCTGCTTCCCAGCGCGCGCAGGTATTGCCCAGGAAGTCATCGTAGTGCTCATCAGTTTCCTTAAAAAAACTATGTCCCGCCCTGTCCGGGCCATAATAGCCAATTGCCGATGCCGATAGCAGAACTTTACAATTCTCCCCATATTCCCTCAGCTTACCTACCAGGAAATTAGTGGTATGCACCCGGCTATGTACTATTTCTTCTTTTCGTTTCGAGGTCCAGCGCTTGTCAGCTATTCCCGCACCTGCCAGGTGTATCATTGCATCCACCTTTTGCAGGTATATCAGATCAAATTTGTCCTGGTAAGGATTCCAGTAGGCATAATGCACATGCGGAAGATCGTGCTGTTTCATCGGCGTACGGGTAAAGATCACCACCTCGTGCCCCGACTCTTGCAGGAGTTTGCACAAATGATGACCTATAAAACCGGTCCCCCCTGTTATGCCAACAGTCATAGATAATTAAAGACTATTAATGAAAAATATAAGTAATATTATACTTGATATATAAAATTACTTAAAAATCAAGCCATCTCCGACCTTACAGCCGGGTATTGAAAAATTAAACAATATCTGCACAATATTTGAATAACACCTCCGTTTATTTCTTGTAACACTTAAAATTCTTTGGATGGAACAAATGCTACTCCTCACTTTTACTGAAAAATCCGGAAAAACGCAGCTGATGAAAGGTGTGAATGATTTAGAGACGCTAATGCAGCAAATGAGAGTTTACCTGGATACCGCTGCCAACGACCTCATGCAACCTCGCGCTGAAGCGGTACAGCATCTACTCAAAATGGCAAGGCAGTAAAGAAAGAAAAAACTCAGGAGCGGGTAGATGTCGGTATTTAGTGCCGCCGGCTATTTCGCTTTTGAGTTTCCTATTTTTTAGCCAAGTTCTATCAGGGTAATTTCTGCCAGTATTCCCAGCCTGCCCGGGTATCCCAGGAAACCGAAACCACGGTTTATATACAGGTGCTGCTCATCTTTGGTGTACAGCCCGGCCCAGTTCTTATACACATATTGTATAGGGCTCCACCTTACTCCCGGTATCTCCACCCCAAATTGCATCCCGTGTGTATGGCCACTCAGGGTCAGGTCCACATCCTTATACTTCTCCACTACTTCAGAATCCCAATGCGACGGATCGTGAGATAACAGTATTTTAAACGGTGCTTTCTTCTCTTCTATTCCGGCATAGGCCTTAGCCATATCACCATAAGTGTGGAAACGCCAGGTAAATCCTGTTATATTTTCCACCCCTATCAGCCCTATGCTGTCATTCCCTCTTTGCAGCAGCACGTGCTCGTTCATCAGCAGTCGCCAGCCCATATCAGCATGAAGAGCTATAATATCATCCAGGTTCTTCTTCTTAGCCTCGTCCGAATCCCATGTCTCATAGTCTCCATAATCGTGGTTGCCTAGTGTCGAGAATACCCCCATCGGCGCGCGCAGCTTTGAGTATATCTCTTTAAATTTATCGTCCACCTCATCGGTCCTGTTGTTCACCAGGTCTCCGGTAAAGAAGATAATGTCAGGCTTCAGGTCCAGTATCTTCTGTATGCCGGCTTCCACGGCGGCATGGTTGTCAAAGCTGCCCGTATGTATATCCGATATCTGCACGATTTTCATTCCCTTAAACGCCTCGGGCAACTTCGGAGATGTGATCCTTATCCTGCGCACATGATACCGGTACCTGTTCCGCATTCCATATACAAAACCCGAGAGTGACAATCCCGCCACACCCAGCGCCGCTCTCATTATAAAAGTAGAGCGTGGTATCAGCGAACCTGTCTTCTCAGGTATCTCTTCTTTTTTGGGCACCAGTTTGTTATAAATCCAGATGAAAAATCTCCTCACATCATCCAGCAGCATGATCACCAGCACCAGCAACTTGCCTATTATCATACCCATCGCGACGGCCACAAATATGTTCCGCAGCATGTCAGGATAATTATCCCAGTGTATGTGCCGGAAAAACATCATACAGCCTTCTACAAAAACAGTCAGGATTATATGCAGGCTGATAAAACCAATGCGCAACCTGCGGGGAAACTTGCGCACAGCCGAGCGAACGATCAGGAAACTGTAATACTCTGCAAGTACCAGTATGACTATAAAGATGATCCAGCCCATAAGCCCTAGTATTTAAGGAATTCGTCTATTTGTTCTTCTATTGCCTTTGCTGTTGCAGGCTGCAAAAGCTTGCCCTCCATATCCATTTCTTCGTTTATACGGGAGAGCGGAAGTTTGTTATACATTACGTTCATCCGCATATAGTGCAGTATGTTGGTCATATGCTCTATGCCGCGCAGGTTACCCCCGCGACCGTCAGCCACGCCTACCAGCATGGCCTTTTTATACCACCAGCAGTTACGGATGTCGCTGTGGTCTATCATGGCTTTCAATATTCCGGGGAAACTGCCGTTGTACTCAGGCATTATAAATACAAACTTCTCTGCGGGTATCAGGTATTGCTGTTCTATATTGCTCATCTCGGCTCCTTTCTCCCACACACGTTTGTCCTCCAGCGATAAAAGGTGAATGTTTTCAGCCCTGGCCGACATGCTACTGTAATACAGGTTGGCCACCCGCAATGTCATACTATCTTTCCTGTTGGTCCCGGAAATTATCGTGATCATCTGGTAATAAATGCTCCGCAAAGGTACTTGCTTTATACAAGTCTCATACATAGCCATATTATCAATATTTATAGAGCAGCGTTCCTTACTGATACATCGGTAAACACCGTGCCTTACCCTGTCATTAAAATTGGTTAAATTTATATAGCCTAATCTACGCTTATGCTCTTCCAGGTACTGATGGCCGTGGCCGGTTTGTTCGCCTTATTTAGCCTTGGCTTTTCCAAAGATTATTATGCCCGCTTTATCGTTCTGCTCATGTGCGTGTCGGTAACACTCACCCTGGTCTCCACCCCCACCTTAAAAACCATTGGCCTCGTCCTCTATTCAGTTTCGCTGGTACTTACCATTGTATACGCCCTACTGAAATCAGAATTCAGCGCCCGCAAAAGATCCCTCTTACTTCTGCTGGCCATTCCCGTTTTTATTGCCTTAATGTTCCAGCTAAATCAATGGCCCGCCGTTAATATAATGTACGGACTTACCGGGTTGTCACTTATTTCAGCTCTCTTCATTTTCATCGGCGGTATCCGCTCTTATAAAAACGAACTGGGCATTCTTTCCATCATCATCGCCGATGCGCTGATACATGTTATCATCTATTTTCAGTGGCAGCTCTACAATTTCTAAAAAAATAGAGCCCCCCGCAGACGCAGGAGGCTCTTTTTGATAGAGTCCAAAGACTATTATTGTATGATTACCAGTTTCTGTGTTTCACTCTTCACACCATTGGCATACTTTACAAAGTAAATACCGGGTGAAAGGCTGCTCACATCTACAGGTATAGTCTGGGAACCTTTCTGAACAGAAAGTGATTTATTAATAACTACTTTACCGCTTACATCTACCAGTGTAAGATCAGCTGTAGCATCTTCTTCGCTGCTTATCATAGCATAGAACATACTGTTGGCAGGGTTAGGATACAGGGCCAGTGAGCCTGCGCCATTGGCTGCATTTGTGTTGTTAACACTTTGCGGCCAGCCAAGTGTATTTACAGTAGTGTTAGTTACAATAGGTGCATTGTAGTCAAAGTATATTGACGCATCATTGTGGAACTGCGTACCTTGGGCCAGGTTAGGCTTCACTTCTATTGAGTAAATAAAGTAACCATGGCTGCCCACTTCGTTGTACATAGCTGCCGGCAGGTTGATATTGTTAAACTCATACTTCAGTACTCCTGTCTCCGTCAATGTCACCTGGCTCGGATGAGTAGAATAGATAGGTTTCAGAGTGGTAAGATCCAGGTCGCTATCCAGCGTATCCAACACCACTATATTCTGCGCCTGCCATGTACCCAGGTTCTGGAAATGTACAGTGTATTCCAGTACAGAATCCTGCGGAAAGATAGTACCTTGAGTACCATAGCCCTTGGGCGATACTTCCTTAAAGTTAGGATCGTAAGAAGAAACCACCACAGGCTGATAATAGCTTACATTGTTCCATGGAGAGTAGTCATTCAGCCAATCGCTCATTGTTGCAGAATACGAAGTAGAATCTTTAAACACGAGCGAAGTACCCATCGGGATATTGGTAGGTACCGCATAGTCTTTAGAAATAGCCGCAGATGCAGCTGGCGCCAGCGTTACCGAACCTGAAGCGATATCATACCAGCCGCCCGTACCACCGGTATAATAGGTAGATGGAACGAAAACAGGCGATGGCAGTTGCGCATCAGTTTTGAAACCTGCCATCAGTGCCGCCTCTGATACGGTACCCTGGTTGGTAATAACGGTACTTAGATGATAAGTGTTGCCCGGTACAGGGGGAATTAAATGCGTAGAACTTACACGCATAGAGTGGATAGTAGTTATTGTATTAGCAAAATTATTAGTAATGGTACAACCTGAAGAAGCTGTCGCATTTACAGCTACAGAATTATTCTGGCAGGTAGCCAGTGGATAATAAGCCTGCACTGTTTCAGATAGTGTGTAGGTACCGCTCGGCACTATGAAGGAATAAACGCCATTAGCATTTGTATAGGCATAACCTATACCGCTCAGGTGCATTTGTATATTAGGTATACCGTTTTCACCCAGGTCTTGGGTACAGTTGTTGTTAGCATCATTATACACAGTACCGGTCACCGTGCAATAACATGAGTTATTATTCGGATTGTAAGGAACTGTTACATACTTAATTTGGGAACAGCCGTTAACATCAGTAACGGATACTATGTATTGACCATCATTAAGTCCGGTGATTGTACTTGTAGTGCCACCATTATTCCAGGAATAAGTATACGGAGCAGTACCACCTGTCGGATTCACCGTTATTGCTCCGTCATTAGCAAAGATGCATGATTCAGGTGTGGTGCTTGCACCTATCGTAATAGGTGTTGTAGCAAGCAAATAATGGCTTTTAGTCCTCGTGCATCCCACTGCATCAGTGATCACGACGCTATGGGTACCTCCCTGGAGGCTGCTGGCTGTCTGTGTGGTAGCACTGTTACTCCAGGAATAAGTGTACGGACTGGTACCGCCGCTGGGGTATACCGTAAGCGAACCATTGGCAGTGGTGCATGAGGGACTGATTTGCGAAAAGCTTGCAGATATAACATTCACAGGTGGAATAGTCGCTACTCCCGTGCGAACGCAGCCCACAGCATCTGTTACCGTGAATGCATAATTGCCCGCCGGAACACCACTAACTGTTATACCTGTCTGTACCGGAAGTGTATTCCATACAGTTGTATATGGCGCAGTACCGCCACTTATCGTAAGAGTAGCAGATCCTGTTGGTGAAGTACATGAACTAGGTGTAGCGGTGTAGGTCACATTAATAGGCGTAGAAGAAAATACATTCGCATAACCATTACCTATACAGCCGTTCGCATCTGTTACAGTTACACTGTAGTTGCCTGCCGCCAGGCTGGCGATCGTTTGTGTTGTAGCCGTATTGCTCCACAGGTAGGTATAAGGTGGCATGCCCCTTGAGCCAAATGAAGTGGCAGAACCGTCATTTTGCAGACAGGTAGCCGGCGATACTGTAACGTTGGCACCTATAGTCACAGCCTGTGTTACGTTTGCATACGCAGTGTAATCACATCCGTTGGCATCAGTCACTTCCACGTTATAGTAGCCCATCATCAGGCCTGTTATAGCACTGGTCGTCGCCGCATTGTTCCACAGGTAGGTATAGGGTCCCGTACCTCCGGTAACACCTGTAATAGTAGCAGAACCGTTCGAGCAGTTGGCAGGAACAGTGGTGATTGCTACCTGCATAGCAAAGTTGTCGTACACCTGTATAGAATCAAATTCATATAGAGAGCCGAATACACAACCGTTAGCATCAGTAATAGTAATACCGTAATCACCTTCTGGCAGGCTGGCAGGGTTACTGGTGCTTACCGTTGTTAGTGTCGTTTTATCCCACCATACATAAGTGTAGGGGGCCGTACCTCCCGTAACTGAAGCAGTTGCCGTGCCCGGCGTGGGACAAGCCGCAGGCGTAGTGGCTACAGTGTAGTTCATTGGGTACGACGATATATTGTCGTACGCCTGGTTACTGCCTGCATCACTCACCTGGACACCCAGGCTTCCGCCGGCCCAGTTGGTCAGCACGTCTGAGGTTGTCATTATCCCCGAATTAACAATCGGCGGCTGGCCAAATACATACCAGGTCACCGTTAGTGGTGGCGTCAGCCCAGAAAAATTGGCGGTTACAACGCCGTCGTTGTTACAAGGTGCCGTGGTGAGCGACAGGGTAACGCTTTGTGCATAGGACGCCAGGGAGCCGACGGTCGCCAGCAGTAGCGTAAAAAGTCTTTTCATAAACTTAGGTTTTGGTGTGAAGGAAATGTTATTCAGGTATATTGACGCAGGGGCGTACCTAAATGTTAGAGTTTTTTATTAAAAAACTTGTTTTGATATATAAGCGGGATATCTGATTAACCGGAAGTTATTCTCATCTCAGCAAGCCGGTGAAAAAACGGATGTCTACATCAGTATCTTATTCACAGCTTTAACCGGCTCCGGCAGGTCTGTTTCATCCAGCATTTCCCGTAGATCTATCTCTATAGTCCTGCTCAGGGAGGATATCGGCACATCATTGGCACCACCTTCAAAAGGATTCTCCGTGCTTTCACCTATCCGCTCCATCGATTGGAATACCCAGGTAATAACAGTACTGAATGGTATGGTCAGCCACACATACGACTCTCCTATCTTGTGAAACTCCTGCAGCATTCCAAAAGGCACCAGTAGCACAAAAAGCCGTATGAAAAACAAATTGACACTGGCAAACTGGCGGGGATAAGGAAAATTCTTGATGCGCTCACTTTTACCTTGCTGCTCATACAGGTTAATGAGCATATTTTCCATTTCTATATAGCTAAGTTGAGCGATAAAGCCCCTTTCCTTCAATTCTTTTAGTTGCTTTGATTGAAGGCTGATAAGATGAGTGGCCCTGTTCTTCTTTTTCAGAATATACTCTTTGTCCTCCTCGTTCAGGTACTTCGATAATTCATCTTCCAGCTTGGTCTCCTGCTCTGGTACCGAATAGAATTTTCTGTACTCTTTATTATACGGTTTGCCGGAG
>DASPNB010000147.1:0-2137 GCA_035626755.1 Flavipsychrobacter sp. | reverse complement strand
CCCTTGAGACAGGTGCAACTGATCGATATCAAAATAATGCTGGAAGGTAGCCAGGGCACCACCGGCAGTCTTCAGCGGAATACTCTTTGCCAGTATAGTTTTATCCTTGTCTGAAACTGAATAGTGGAATAACACCCTGTTCAATCCATAATCATCTCCCGCAGTTCCGTTCAGCAATACCTGCTTACCCGAAACCGTGTCCCTGTATTCCTGTATTTGAAGAACGGGGTATTCATCTGGTATTACCTGAACATGATACTTATAGCTATCAACGATAGACGACTGCCTGTTGCTCAAAATGAAGGTATAGCTGCTATCATTCATGAACTTGAACTGCGCTCCATATAAGCCCGCAACACCAAGTATCGGCGATGTTCCGCCGTCACCAAGCCTTAGCTTCGCCTCATCCGTATGTTCGGCTACAAAACCCCAGCTGATTAGAGTACCCGCAGGTACTGTCACATCGCCAAGGCTTGTTCGCTCTTCATCTTTTTTCCCGGTATAGGCAGGATAGTCAAGGTGTATTTTGAAAGACTTTACAACAGGCTTCTGAGCTACGTTTATCTTATATTCTTTAGAGTAATACCCCCCGGCAAACAATCTAAAGTTGACCGGCTCGGTCACATTCCTGAAAACGTATTGAAACTTATGTCCTTCCAATACCTGCATCGGCACCTTATCGTTACCGAGAACAACTGACATCTCTGCGGGTAGTACATCGCCTTTTACCTGCACTTCCAGTACGAAGTCGGTATTGCGTATCGCTTGTAGTTTTGGATTCCTGATAATAAATTGAAAAGGCGCAGGTCTTTCAAATTCCTTTGTAGGTTGCAAAAGCCGCTGAGATGCATCTTTGAACACATTGGGTGCAGCCACCAGGATAAATACGCCTGCCAAAAGCACAGGAAGCAAAAATCTCAGATAGCGCCTGTTCTTAGTGAGGTCAACTGCAGCCGTGATCGGTATCACCGATATCTGGCTGGCTTTCTGCTCTATACTCGCTGCAATCAACTCGCGGCTCGCATTTCCATCGGACTGTCTTTTCAGTTGGAGTATATTCAGCAGCTTGTCGCTGATCTCCGGGAAATGGGTACCTACTATGGTAGCAGCCGTCTCATGAGAGATGACCCTACCGAGGCGGGCCATTTTGCTTAAAGGTATCGCTACCCAGGCCACAAGAGCTGAGCTACCTAGCAAAATGAACACGGATACAATGGAAACCTTCAGCCACACCGGCATATAGAGATAATATTCTCCCACGCTCACCGTCAGCACATACGACAAAAGGCATATCAGGAAGATAAGGGAACCCCGGATCACCTTGTTTGCATAGTATTTGCGGATGAACGCATCAAGTCGGGAAATAAGCCAGTCGTAGTTATTCATAATATCCTCACACCGTACCGCAATATAACGGAAAAACGCTTGCCGTAGTCTTAAGGAATAACTAATATTTGGTCATTAAAAGCAATCTCTCCCAATATGCGCCAATGCCACAGAAACCATTGAGCCATTCAGCCATTAAAATAAATAACTTTGCTGCCCAGACAGGAACCAGGAATGATGCAATTGTACCCCGCTCACGCAGCGGAAGCTTTAGAGTTTAATAAAATATGTCTTTTACTGAAGCAAAAATGCAGGACAGACGCCGCCCGTGAACGGGTGGACACCCTCCGTTTCCATACCAGGCTGGAATATGTAGAACAAGCTCTCCTGCAAACCGACGAATTCAAGAGCGTACTCAAAGGTTCCGACTACTTCCCCAACGATTTCACCCGCAACGTAGAAAAAGAGCTCAAACTATTGGGAATACACAATGCCGTGCTCAACGGGGAACAGCTGATCGCTTTTCAACAATTGGCAATCACCGTTCGCGATATATTACTTTGGGTAAAAAGGCACAATGAACTGTTCCCCAATATCCGTGCGCTTACCGAAAAGATCACTTACGAAAAGGAAATAGCTGTTATCGTTTCTTCCATCCTGGATGAGATGGGCAATGTAAAAGACAATGCATCGAAGGAACTGATGCAGATACGTTCGGAGCTTTCCTCTTTCAGGCAGGAACTTAGAAAACAGTTTGACGCAGTCATTCGTAAGTTGAATAAGCAGGGTTATCTCGCCGATATTTCAGAAG
>DASPNB010000146.1:0-6537 GCA_035626755.1 Flavipsychrobacter sp. | reverse complement strand
CTCTTCACCTATGCCGGCACCTGTTTTGCCCATTGTGCCAAAACCATGTGCATCATCTACAAAAAGGCGGAACTCGTATTTAGACTTAAGGTCAGCAATTTCCTTTACACGGCCCTGGTTGCCCGACATGCCAAATACACCTTCCGTTATCACCAGTATGCCACCACCTGTCTTCTTCACCATCTCAGTAGCACGCTGCAGTTGTTTTTCGCAATCAGCAACATCGTTGTGCTTGTACACATAGCGATGACTAGGTATCATTCGCAGACCATCTATGATACATGCATGAGACTCAGCGTCGTATACCACTACATCGTGACGACCGCAAAGACTATCGATAGTGGAGGACATACCCTGGTAACCAAAGTTGAACAGCATAGTATCTTCCACACCCATGAACTCAGCAAGTTCGCGCTCCAGTTTTTCGTGGTTGTTAGAATTTCCGCTCATCATACGAGCACCCATAGGGTAGGCCATGCCATAGGCGGCAGCAGCTTCAGCATCAACCTTGCGCACTTCCGGGTGATTAGCTAAGCCCAGGTAATTGTTCAGGCTCCACACTATTTTTTCTTTTCCCTGGAATAACATCCTGTTGCCTATCTCGCCTTCCAGCTTTGGGAATGCAAAATATCCTGGTGCCTGTTCGGCGTAATCACCTATAGGGCCGAGACGTTTCTCAAATTTGGCAAATATGTCCATATACTATTTATGATTATTTTACGTTTCTCAAGAACTAAGCGCGAAAATAACAAAAAAATGTGCCTTGGTAAGGATTGTATTCGCATTTTTGCAGCATGAGGATTATGAATAAATATATAGTATTTTCCCTGTTATTATTATCATTCAGTGCACAGGGAAAAGAGAAGGATAAGGACAAAGAGACAAAGCAAGAAGCAAAGCCTAAACTGGTAGTGGGACTGGTAGTAGACCAGATGAGATGGGACTATCTCTATCGCTATAATGAACGTTTTGGAGAAGGAGGGTTTAAGAGGCTAATGACAAAAGGGTTTAATTGCCAGAACACAATGATCAATTACCTGCCCAGTTTTACAGGGCCGGGACATGCCTGCATCTATACGGGTTCGGTACCGGCGCTGCATGGTATCGCATCTAACGACTGGTATGACAATGCAGATCAGAAGGCGGTGTACTGCACTGAAGACGCAGGTGTGGAAGGAGTAGCCTGCACAGGCAGAGCAGGGCAGATGAGTCCGCGCAACCTGAAGGTCAGCACGATAACAGATGAACTCCGGCTTGCAACAAATTTCAATTCAAGAGTGTTTGGTATTTCTATCAAAGACAGGGGCAGTATTTTACCTGCAGGTCACCTGGCAAATGGAGCTTATTGGTATGATGATGCTGAGGGCAACTTTGTGAGCAGCTCCTATTACGGGAAAGAGCTGCCGCAGTGGATAACGAAATTCAATGAAGCAAAGAACGCAAAAAAATACCTGGAGCAGGGATGGGAAACTCTGTATCCATTAAACACATATGTTCAAAGCTTACAGGATAACAACGTGTATGAGGGTAACCTCCGTACCGAAACCTCGCCCGTATTTCCTCACCTGAAAGATGGAAAGGCTACGGACTTTTATTCGCTCCGGTATCTGCCGCAGGGTAATACAATCGTTTTTGATGCAGGGCGTGCCTGTATAGAAGGCGAGCAACTAGGCGGAAAAGGATATACTGATTTTCTTTGCCTGAGTCTATCCAGTACCGACTATGCAGGCCATGCATTTGCACCAAATTCTATAGAAATAGAAGATATGTACCTGAGGTTGGATAAGGACCTGGAGGCATTTCTTGTTTATCTTGATACTAAGCTTGGGAAAGATGGGTATACCATTTTCCTGACCGCAGATCATGGCGGTGCGCACAATGCGCAGTTTATGAAAGACAAGGGCATACCAGCAGGAAATGCAAGTGAAAGCGAAGTGCTGAAGCAACTGAACGAGCACCTGAAGGGACAGTTCTGGAGAGATAGCATAGTGCGCGAAGCAGGCAACTACCAGGTGTACCTGAATGAGGCACTGATAGAAAAAGAGATACTGAACAGGGAGGAGATAAAGAAAACAATCGCTAAGTGGTTTAAACGGCAGGACGGTGTTGCTTATGTGGTAGATATGGAGCTGATGGAAGTAGCGATATTACCAGAGCCTATAAAGACAATGGTAGTGAATGGATACAATTCGCGGAGGAGCGGTTGCCTGCAAATAATAACAGAACCCGGCTGGTATAGCGGGCATGCTAAAACAGGTACCACACACGGCTCGTGGAATCCTTATGATGCACATATACCGTTGCTGTGGTATGGCTATGGCGTACCGGTAGGACAGACTTATCGCACTGTAAATATGACCGATATATCAGCGACACTTGCTGCTTTGCTACACATACAGATGCCGAATGCCTGCGTGGGGCAGGTTATCACAGAGATCGTGAAGTAGCGACAATGTGTTTGACTAACAGATTCTAAATTGATTAAAAATAAAAAGGGCCCGCACGGCGGGCCCTTTCCAATATTGTGTGAAGAGCTCTTATAGCATCTTTCCGGCACCGGCGAAGAAGCGGGACCAATAACCTTCGTTCAGGTTGCTGATCATTACGCCCTGGCTGGCTGAAGCATGTACGAAATAATCGTTGGCCAGGTAAACACCTACATGAGAGATACGCTTGCCACGAATGCGGAAGAATACCAGGTCACCTTCTTTCAGCTCTGATTGATTGAAGACCCTCTGGCAGGCATTAAACTGTTCAAGAGCTGTGCGCACCACCGGAGTGCCAAACACATCTTCGTAAAGCTTTTGTACAAATGCAGAACAATCTATTCCTGACCTATCCTTACCGCCCATGCGGTAGCGCGTACCATACCAATCTTCTATAAAATGATAAAGCGAATAGTTGGTAATAGCGGTGGGTAGTATACCCAGCACCATTGCATATTTGCTGCTCAGGAAGTTGTCTTCTGTAAGAGCGCTTTCCTTATACTTAAAATTAGTAGTTGTCCTTTCCGGCATAGGAATAGAACAAGGATTCGTATTAGAAACAGTAGTAGATTCTGTAGTAGTATGAACGGTGGCAGGGATCTGGGTTTTTACACTGTTAGTTGTGGCGTTGCCGCCTACAACAACATTGTCCATAAACCTTGGATGCTGTGTTTTAACTGTATTGTTTCGGGGAGTACCTTTTGCAAGAGCCAGTTCCTGGCCATTACGGCAACCTACTACAAAAAGAGATGCAGCTATGCATGAGGCTGCAAGACATTTCTTTATAGATACCATCAAATCTGTTGTAAAAGTTGTTCTCAATGTGTGCAAATATAGCCGTTGAGCCTTGTATGGTCAAGCTTTTAAGCGTTAAAAAACTGTGTGTTAACAATTTTACATTTACGTTATATCAAAAAGGGTAATGTGGGGCCAAATGCGACAGGATCAGCACAAAAAAGAATCCCATACCATGAGATCATGGATATGGGATCAAACAACAAACAAAAACAAAACAATCTTTATTGTACAGCTTCGAAGCGTTTAATATACACTACAAGCTTACCTTTTCTATATTCAGAACCCTGGACGATGAAGAAATTAGCTTCCATATCCTGGAAATTCATCACCGGATCGTTATCAGAACTACCCATGTTGTAGATCAGCAATTCTTTCTGATCTCCCGGTACTTCCCAGGTGAAATTCATTCTCCTTCCGCCTTCATCGTCATATTGGAGGTTATCGGCATTTGCGATAGTAGACTTGCTTACTATAACGGTGTCGCCGGGGTTGGTAGTATCTACAGGATCGTCGCATTTTGTTGCGCCCTCGTCCATATATCCTGTGTAGTTTTCATTAAACACATAAATATTGTCGAGCTCACACTGTTTCAATGCTACATCTGCTCCGTTTTCCCTCTGCCAAACCAGCCTCCAGGTATGAGATTTAAGAACTTCGCGACGGTTACCTATCGCCTTGGCTCCCAAAGCAGTATCGTCTTTACCACAACTTGCGAAAAGTATGCCAGTCGCTGCCAGCAAAAGTAAAATGTTTTTCATAATTTGTTAAATATACAGGCGTTTATTTGATATTAACATTTATTATATAAAAATAAAAAAAGCTTCGAACTATCACCGCTGTCTTCCGGGTAATGCGAAATTACCAAAAAGAAAGAAATGATCTCTCGAAGCCTCAGACAAATAACCTCTCATTTGTCTGCAACAAAGATAAGGGTGGCAGAGGTTAATCTCCAAGTCTTTTTTGTTAACGCAGATGTTAACGGCAGGGGAGGACCTAAGAAAGGGATTGTCCAGTTTTATTACCGATTTTGAAAATCCGGAGGGGCGGAAAGCCGCACCAGCATTGAAGACCTTCATTTTTTATTACCGATTCTGTACCGGTTTCTTTCCGGGTTTTTACCGGTTTATTACCGCTTTGTTACCGATCGTTTACCGGTTTGTTACCGGTCATTTCCGGTTGGTGCTTTTACTCCAGGGGGCTTCGCAAGCTTTTACGGGCTGCGGCCAGCCAGTGCAGGCTTGTGCCGTGTATGTGCATGCTTGTGCAGCATGTGTGCCTGGTTGTGCAGCGACTGTGCAAGCTTGTGCAATGCAGATGCAGCGTAATGCAGCACTGTGGAGGGGACGTAAGCGGCTGAAAAGTGCTTTGGGCGCGGCTTTTACTGATGTTGGCCGGCTAAGCAGGGTTTAGATTCAAAGAGCTGTAGTGAAAGGCAGTGCAGAAATGCACTATGAGTGCCTTTGTATATAAAGATACGAAATGAGGGAAGGATGAAGCAAAAAAAGTTTTGCACAAAAGCGGCTTTTGTCGCCTGGATTCCGCCGAGTCCGGCTGTGCCGTGACTCAGCGGCGAAGGAGAAAATGCACCAAAATCTGGACCAAGAAAAAAAGAGCACTTAAAAAGTGCTCTTTTGTAGCGAGGACAGGGATCGAACCTGTGACCTTCGGGTTATGAGCCCGACGAGCTACCGCTGCTCTACCTCGCGATGTGGGTGCAAATGTACGCTTATTTGCAGCGAATAACAAAAGCTTTTTCACATAAACTATATTGTTATCCCTGCATCTTCGCAGAAATACCCGATATGCTTGTTACTTTTACCATCTCATGAGTTGGGAACATAAATCAGGTTTTGTCAACATATTTGGACCGCCCAATGCGGGCAAGTCAACCTTGCTAAATGCCCTTCTGGGGGAGCAGTTGGTAATTACCTCTCATAAGGTACAGACAACCCGCCATCGTATCCTCGGCATTCTTACCGAGCCCAACTACCAGATCGTTTTTTCTGATACTCCGGGTATCATAGAGCCTAAGTATAAACTGCACCAGAAAATGATGCAGCACGTTAAAAGTGCTCTTGAGGATGCTGACGTTGCCATACTGATGCATGATATTAACTTGCCTCCGGAAGAATTTGAAATAGTAGCACAAACCCTGAAGCTGAAAGTGCCCATCATTTTCCTGCTTAATAAGACAGATCTTATTAAAGATAAAAAGGAGGTACAGGCCAAGGTTGCTTACTACAAAGAGAAATACCCCAACTGGGAAATACTGCCTATATCGGCACAGAAAAAAGACAACCTGGAGCAACTGACGAAAATGATACTGGAGCGCCTTCCCGATGGTCCTCCTTTTTATCCGGAGGACAGTATCTCAGACAGGCCGACAAGGTTTTTTGTAAGTGAATTGATCCGTGAGCAGATATACAATCTTTACCATGAAGAACTCCCGTACCATACTGCGGTAATAGTTCAGGCTTTTGAAGAAAAGGCTAATCTTGATGTGATACGAGCAGAGATCATTGTTACACGTGAAACTCAGAAAGGTATAATAGTCGGCAAGGGTGGTAGTATGATTAAACAGTTGGGTATCAATTCCCGCAAAACCATAGAAGAATTTCTTCAACGGAAAGTTCACCTGGAGTTATTCGTAAAAGTACGTCCGAAGTGGCGCGACAATGATACTTATCTCAGGGAGTATGGATATAATTGACGAATCGAAGATCATAGTTCAGCCGTTACAGGCTGCATGGATACACAATGAATCCATTCATATCGATATGCTTCGGCTCGATTTAATACATCCCGTAATTTCCGGCAACAAATGGTATAAGCTCCGGCAAAACCTGGAGCAGGCAAAGATAAGCGGTAGCCAATCAATACTCACCTTTGGTGGAGCGTATTCTAATCATCTCGTGGCTGCCGCGGCAAATGCATCCGGCATTTCTGCGATAGGTATTGTGCGCGGAAATGATGATACAGAATTGACCAGTACATTGACCCAATGCAGGGAAATGGGCATGCAGCTGCATTTCATCAGCCGTGAGAAATACAAACAGAAGAATGATGAAGCCTGGCTATTGGAGTTGTCTGCGAAATTCAACGATCCGTTTATTATTCCTGAAGGTGGAGCCAACGAATGGGGAAGGCTGGGGGCAGAAGACATTGCTGCCAAAATTCCGGAAGGTTATACCCATGTATGTGTTTCAGCAGGAACAGGGACAACATTCATCGGGCTGAGAAATGCATTGCCTTT
>DASPNB010000145.1:0-2249 GCA_035626755.1 Flavipsychrobacter sp. | reverse complement strand
TCATGAGCAAAGCTAACTATCCCAAGGTATATCTCTATCAGCGGATAGTAAAGGCCAAGCTATACATTGACGCACACTACAGGCAGCAGATAGACCTCGATAATATTTCCGACGAGGCCTACTTCTCAAAATTCCATTTCATTCGCACCTTTAAGAAGATATACGGCAAAACACCGCATCAGTATCTTACTGCTGTCCGTATAGACGTGGCAAAAGCCTTACTTAAAGAAAACGCTCCTGTCGCATGTGTCTGCCTCGAACTCGGCTTCGAAAGCATCAGTTCATTTTCCGGCTTGTTTAAAAAACACACGGGTTATACGCCCTCAGAATACCAGCAGGCCCAGCTTATTATCAAAGAACAAACTATGTCCACGCCGCAAAAGTTTGTTCCCGCCTGTTATGGCTACACAATGGGTTATTTCGAAAAAGGCAATTTTCAAGAAGCGACCTTGTAGAATTGTGCCCATCTTTGTCCCTAAATCAATTTCGTATGGTAACAAGAATGTCTCATAGTTGTATCTATGTGCTCGATCAGGACAGCGCTTACAATTTCTACGTCAATATACTCGGCTTCAAGGTGCATACCGATGCCTCTTTCGGCGAAGGCAATCGCTGGCTTACGGTTTGTCCGCCTCAGCAGCCAGACCTGGAAATAACACTAATGCCCGTTAAGGCAGGAATGGGCCTAAGCCAGGAAAAGGCTGATATGCTGCGCCAGCTGGTTGAAGGCGGCACCTTCGGCTTCGGTGTTTTTGAGTGCGATGATATTTATGCCACCTACGAAGAACTGAAAGCCAAGGGAGTAAAGTTCAAGAAGGAACCTAAAGAAGAATTTTATGGAATAGAGGCGCTCTTCTCAGACGATTCCGGCAACTGGTTCAGCCTCGGCCAGAAACAGAAATAAGAAATAGCATAATGAAAAGTCCGGCACTTAAAGCACCGGACTTTTTTATGGGCCATGAGATCATGGTAATCATCAAAATCATGTAAACCGTGGTTCTAAGACAGTCTCGCCAGCGCAGCTTCCAATTGCGCAAACATCTGCGGTATCTCCTCCAGCTTCGCAGTACCTACGCTCAGCCTGTACCATGGCGATTTCGTATCAGCACCAAATGCATAGAAAGGAACGATGGCCAGCTTGGCCTCGGTGAGCAAATAGCTAGATACATCTTTTTGGGTAGCTAGCTCAAACGCTCCGTCTTTCTTTCCGGCAACGTCTATTTTTATAGTCAGGTACATTGCAGCCTGCGGTGTTATCGCATCTACATTATATCCTTTCTTTTTCAGCGTTTGGAAGCCATCATAGATGGTTCTCAGCCTCAGTTCCAGTTCCGTTTTGAAAGTGGAGGTATATGCCGCGATAGCCTCTTTATTTACCAGGAACTTCGCAGCGGCTTTCTGCTCTGCCATCGGTGCCCATGCGCCTATATGGCTCAGCAGGGCCTTCATCTTGCCTGTCACATAAGCCGGTCCAAGCGACCAACCCACACGCAACCCCCGTTGCAGAAAATGATTTAGATAGTCCGTCGATGAAAATAGTATACTCTTTCATCTCCGGTCTTAGTGATACAGGGTTATGATGAACGGTATCACCATAGGTAAGTGTAAAGTACATCTGGTCAAACATCACGTAGAGCTTCTTTTCGTCGGCTCCGCGTTTCTTGTTCTCCGCCAGTACCAGGTCACATATTTTTTCAAGTGTATCTTTTTGCAGCGTAGTGCCCGTGGGGTTCTGCGGCGTACAAAGGCAAAGCAGTGCCGCCCCGGGTATGTGCGGGGCAATATCTTCTGCCGTCGGCATAAAGTTATTTTCAGGCCTCGCTTCCACCATGCAGTGCTCACCATCGTTCATATGCACGTAGTGATTGTTGTTCCATGAGGGCACCGCATATATCACCTTATCACCCCTGTTCACTATGCTGCGGAACATGGAGTAGATCAGCGGGCGGCCGCCGCTGGCTATCAATACTTCATTCGTGTCATAACTGATTCCAAGTTGGTCTTTTATAAAGTCCGCAACCGCCATCCTGAGCTCCAGCACACCATCACCGGGAGGGTAATTGGTTTGCTTATTCCTGTAGGCATCTACTATCAGGTCTTCCAGTTCTTGTGGTATGGGGAATATCTTCGGGTCAAAATCACCAATGGTGTAATTATAGATCTTCTCGCCCTTGCTGATACGGGTATTTGATCTCGTTCCCAAGGCGTACTATCTCCGACCCTATCAGGGTCTCTGCCAGCTGGCTCAG
>DASPNB010000144.1:0-2003 GCA_035626755.1 Flavipsychrobacter sp. | reverse complement strand
GAACTGCGGGCTGAAAGCGTATAAGAAGAAAGTAGTAAAGAGCATCGAGGTTTACGGCGAAATGCACCGGTACATACCTGTACTGGCCAAATGGGCAGGCTTCCGCAAAATTGGCGAGAAAGTAGTAGTTCACCGCGCTCGTAAATACGGTGTGTCTAAGTTTGGCTGGGAGCGCTTCATCAATGGCTTCCTGGACCTTCTTTCTATACAGTTTGTAAGTCGTTTCGGCAAGAAACCTATGCACTTCTTTGGCTTGCTGGGCACCATTACCTTTATGCTGGGCTTTATTATTACAATGTACCTGGTAATAGCGAAGCTTGCCTACGGCGATGCTTACACGTTAACAAACAGGCCGGGCTTCTATCTTGCCATAGCAACCATGATCATAGGTACCCAATTCTTCCTTACAGGTTTTGTATCAGAGCTTGTATCGCGTTCTGCGGCCGATAGGAATCATTATTTGGTGGAACAGACGCTGGGATTGGAAGAGCAGAAGTAACACCCTAAACCACTTAAGCATTTATGACCTTATCAAAATTCACACTCATTTGTTTTGCGATTGTTTCTGCGTCAAGCCTCACTTCCTGCAGGAAAGAGAAGCTATCCCCCAACTGTACCGGCAACAAGGTGGTAGTACTTGACGAAGTAAAAGGTTCGGGAAAGAATGTTCACATTTCATGGACCACCTGCAAAGATCACTACCTGCGCTTTTACCTCGATCGCACGTTGCTGGATAAAAACGGCGATTCAATTGCACAATATCCAACTATTGAACTCCCTGAAGAAACTTACACTTATATTGACACAACACATGTTGGCTCAGCCAAAATAAAATACAGTCTTCATTGTTATCTGAACGGCGAAAAACATTTCAGCAATGCGGTCACAGGACAGGGGAAAGGCTTTACGAGGCTGGGCTACTTTTATGATCCTGACTTTATTGAATCTCCCGCAACGGGGCAGATTATACTTCACGATGGGCTAAACAACAACATTCTGATTTACAATTATCTCACCGGGCAAACGGCCAATCTCAATTTTAGTGTTTATCATAGGGCAGCCCTGCAAGTAGATCAATATCAAAACAAAACTGAGTGGCTCCTTATGGACAACGCTGGCATGAAACTCTATATTATCGACGTTTCAGCCGCCGCTGTAATTGATTCAATAGCGATACCGTCCTCTATTTTCTTGATTGGCAGTGGTAATAGTGAAATATGCCTTATAAGCTCAAATAAAGTATACTCCGTTAACAGGCAAAGCAAAACCGTAAATTTGTCGCTTACTGACTTAAATGATTACCCTTTACTGGAGGCGTATGCTAAGAAAGGACACGGCGGTAGTTTCTTCCTGCACAGCACTCTAGGGAGAAAAGTAAATATTAACCAGGCCACGGGGCAGGTCATATCAGTACAGCCGGTCGTTAACCCAACGGGCGATGATATGAGTATGGGTACATTTTGCGACATTGAAAATACTCCCCTGCTGATAAAAGGCCTGTTTGGCAAAGTGTGCAACTATGAGACTATGATCGAGGTGGGCGGCTTGAACACCGGCAATGAAGATCAATATAGCGACTTTTATTTCGACGTAGCAAGCCAAACTATATTCGCGGTAAGCCAACACAAGAATCAGGTATATCTTTTCGATAAGGATTTTAACTACAAACGCACTATCACCACAAGCACTGTTCCTTACAAAGTAATAGCTTCCGGCAGCAAACTTATCGTATTCTTATATGGAACAGCCTTCAATGGCCTTTCCCACCAAGGCGATATTTATGTGGAAGAAATAGACTTAAACTAAAGAGCATCCCACGTGGAATGCTTTTATGAATATTTATAGCTCAACCTACAGTCCCGTTACACACAAACCAAACGAGTATGGCGTAAACTGTGGTCCCTGGAATTCCTTATATAATGTTGTCAGGTTGTACGAGCCGAAGAGCGAGAAATTACCCCAGCCCAGGCGCATGGTAGCGGCAAAGTTCCAGCTATTAACGA
>DASPNB010000143.1:0-8570 GCA_035626755.1 Flavipsychrobacter sp. | reverse complement strand
ATGGCAGAGCTCTACTGATGGGGTGAACTATAATAATTTTGGTAGTTCGTCCACATCCACAAACACGAATAACGCACCCACGGTTAATACCTGGTATCGTGCGGCCGTGACTTGTGGCAGTACTACATTGACATCTACGCCAATAATGGTAACGGTAACGCCGGGTATTAGTGGTAACTACACGATCAATTCGGCACAGGTAACCGGGGGCACCAACTTCCAGACGTTCAACGATTTTGCTGCAGCTCTTGTTTGCGGCGTTACGGGTCCCGTAGTGGCCGCTGTAGTGGCAGGAAGCGGACCGTATAATGAGCAGGTGACCTTTGGTGAAATAGCAGGTGTGTCTGCAACCAATACCATAACTATAAATGGTAATGGTGAAATGCTTACCTACGCATCCACCAACACCAACGACCGTGCAGGCATAAAGCTGGATGGCTCTGACTACTTCAGGATCAATAACCTGCAGGTGGAGGCGACAGGCACTTATGGTTTTGCAATACAACTGCTGTCGAATTCGACCAATAACATAATAAACGGCTGCACAGTAACAGTACCGATGACTACCTCTACCAATTACCAGGGTATCATCATCAATGGTTCTGCAAGCAGCTATACAACAGTAGGTAGCGACTGTGACAGCAATGTGATCAGCAACAATACTGTGATCGGAGGCTATACAGGCATACGTATATTGGGTAGCGGCACTGCCAACAGGCACATATCCAACCAGGTATTGAACAACAATGTTCATGATTTTTATTCTTATGGCATTTACCTGGATGCACAGGATAATTCTCTTGTTCAAGGCAATGATGTTGGTCGCCCCACCCGTACCGGGGTTACCACCACTTACTGTATATACCATACAGAAGTGATCAATGGCCGCATAAATGCCAACAGGATACACAACCCCATGGGCGCTGCACAAACAAGCACCAGCTCTGTATATGGTATCTATTTTACAACCTGCGATGCGACAGCAGCTAACCCGAATATTATCAGCAATAATGCGATCTACGATATCAATAATAATGGCATCATCTACGCGTTGTACAATATAGGTTCTGACCACGCATATTATTATCACAACACGATTTCGCTGGATCACGCTGCCGCTACCACAACTTCAGCCACCCGCGGGGTTTACCAGACAACCGCGGCAACCGGTCTTCAGTTTATTAATAACATTATCACCATAGGCCGAGGCGGCGCGGGCGAGAAGCATGGTATCTACATCAATACCAATACTACGGCCCTGGCGTCTACCAATAACGATATCTATATCTCTGCAACCGCAGGTAATAACTACACAGGTTACTTTAATACAGTAGATTATGGAACGCTGGCGGCTTGGCAGGCGATTGGCTACGATGCTAACAGCATTTCAGAAGATCCTCTTTACCAGAACATAGGCGCAGGCGACCTGACACCTACTAATATGTCAATTGATAACCTGGGTACGCCTCAGGGTATCTTTACTGATATAATCGGTTCGAACAGGAGTGCTACCAATCCTGATATGGGTGCATGGGAGTTCCTGACTGTGCCATGTGCTGACCCGACAAACCTAATGGCCAGCAATATTACAGGCAGCACTGCAGACCTGAGCTGGGATGCCATCAACTTTGTACCGGGATATGAGTACGTGGTAGATCAGAACCCGGGGCCGCCAAGCGGAAACGGAACATTCACTACCACTAATACGTATAATGCCACAGGCCTCACACAGAGCACGCAGTACTACCTGCACGTGCGCATATTCTGTGGTAATGGTAACTATTCACAGTGGGTGACATTGCCGTTTGAAACAGCCTGTCCGAATGCTGTGGCTGTAATAAGCTATAGCGGTCCTACTACTTTCTGCCAGGGCGACAGCCTTGTACTGAGCGCACAGACAGATCCTAACTATACATATCAGTGGAGACTGAACGGGGTAGATATTCCGGGTGCAACCGATTCAACATATGCTGCTACTGCTTCAGGCCAATACAGGGTAAAAGTAACCAATGGTGTCGGTTGTACTACTACGTCTAATCCAGCATTGACAATAAATGTTAACCCTGCACCGGCTGCGGTTATCTCAGGTAGTACCTCTATCTGCTACAGCGGCAGCGTAACATTAAGTGCCGGCACGGGTACAGGTCTTAGCTACCAATGGCAGGAAAACGGTGTGGATATTCCGGGCGCTACCACCAATACGTATACTACCAGCGACTCAGGAAGCTTTACCGTAAGAGTAACAATCAACTCTACGGGTTGCTCCGCCACTTCCGCGCCGGCAGACGTTGTTATAAATGCACCTGCAGTGGTAGTCGCTAATGACAGCTTCAACTGCGGCCCCGGCACAGTAACCTTAACAGGTACGCCATCTACCGGTGCTACCTTGTACTGGTACGATATTCCGGGTGGAACCCTGCTAGGTACGGGTAACACTTTTGTTACACCGTTTATCGGCACCACAACAACCTATTATGTAACGGCCGGTATGGGTGCCTCATCAGGAACAGTTGGCCCGCTCAATCCTCAGTCGGTGGGGTCTGCGGCTGCGCTGAACAACCAGTATTACGTGATATTTGATGTGCTGCAACCAACTACTATTCTTTCGGTGGACATATTCACTTCCGCACCGGTTGGTTCTAATGCAACTATACAGATACTGGATAACCTGGGTAATTTGCTGACGACAATACCTTATACTACTACGATAAGCAGTACTACTACGCCGCAGACTATACCAATAAACTTTGCAATGGCGCCCGGTACCGACTATCGTATGAAGCAGGGTACAGGCATAGCGCTGATGAGGAATACCGCAGGCGCTGTCTATCCTTATACTTCTTCATCTATCAATATCACAGGTCAGAGCTTCAACCAGACCGGCGGTTATTACTATAACTTCTACAACTGGCAGTTCTCTACCGGCTGTGAAAGCGGTGCGACTGCCGTAGTTGCGAACATTAATCCTGTTCCTATAGCAACTGCCACTCCTACGGGTACCACCACGGTATGTACGGGCGATCTTGTAACAATGGACGCTACTCCGGGTAACTATACCTACCAATGGATGGAAAATGGTGCGGAAATAGCGGGCGCAGACAGTTCACAGTATATAGTGAACGCTGCGGGGAGCTATGCGGTAATAGTAACAGACGGCACATGCTCAGATACATCTAATATTGTGAATGTTACCGTGAATACGCCACCGGCGTCTAATATTTATCCGCAGGGGTCTACTACTATCTGCCAGGGCAGTACGCTGGTGCTGAATGCCAACACCGGTACTGGTCTTTCATATCAGTGGCACCTGAATGGTGTGGATATAGCAGGCGCAACAAGTAGCTCTTACAGTGCTACAGGAGCCGGCGACTATACCGTAACTGTGAGCAACGGTACTACTACCAACTGTAGTCTTACTTCACCGGCTGTGACCGTTACTGTGGTTCCTGCACCTACAGCAGTGATCACCCCTGATGGGCCTACTACCGTATGTGCCGGTGAATCTGTTGAGCTGAATGCGAACACAGGTACAGGCCTCTCATATCAGTGGCAGGAAAGCGGTAATAATATCCCGGGTGCGTTTGCTGAAACATACTTCGCTACTACAAGTGGTGTATATACCGTGCGGGTAAGTAATGGTGCCTGCGGCGTGATGTCAGCCCCGGTAAATGTTACCGTCTTCCAGGCCTTTACTGTAACAGCTACTATCAATGGCAATATCCTGTCGACAGGCTCTTTCAACGGCTACCAGTGGTACCAGAACAACCAGCTGATTCCGGGCGCTACTAATCAGACATTTACGGCCATGAACTATGGAGCATACTTTGTAGTGGCAACAGATGCTAATGGCTGTAAGGATACCTCGAACGTGATAGCTTACTGGCCTACAGATGTAGCGAATGTGAACAACCAGGACGAAATAAGCATCTATCCGAACCCGACAACTTCACGTGTGTTCATTAAAGCACCCGGGAAAGTGAATGTATCGGTAATGGCCGTAGACGGTAAACTGATACTGGAGAAAGAAGATGCTGAATTTGTAGACCTGGGCGACATAGCTCCGGGCGTGTACCAGATAAAGGTTGCAGATAAGGAAAACAGGCTCCTTAAGACAGAGAAAGTCTTAAAGACCGACAAGTAATATTAAGTATCGATAAAAAGAAAGGAGGGGTGTGAGCCCCTCCTTTCTTATGTAAAAACCCGGTTGCCAGTACTCTAAACCGCCGGCCAATTAAATAAAATAATATTTTTTCTAGTATAAAAACCTGATAGAAGCGTTAAAAGGCGTATCTTTGCCGTCCAAACTTTACAGATCATGGCGGACAAGAAAATGGTTTTCAACAAAGCGAAAGATCTGCATTACAAGGCAGGCATTAAAAATCCATGTGTTTCCATCGACACCATAGCAAGCGAGTTACAGCTGAGTATGGAAGAGGTAAACGAGCACCTGACCATGTTAAAAACCTTGCGCCTGATACGTTTTGCTGACTCCACCCCCGGTACCATTGAAGTAACCAAGATCGGCCTTTCTACCAAGGTAGGTTCTTAATCACCATTTTTTAACACTAAACAATGTAGCTATGGCCGGTTGCCAGTGGCTTGCCATGTATATAATGGAAAACAGCGCAAGTGTTGGTTGCGCCGTTCTGAATGCTTCATTTGTCTTATCTAAAAAAGGCCGAAGCAATTATTTTGCAAATACTGTTACGTTCTTCATGTCGAAATATAAACCCGGCAGGTTGTCTTCATTGGCTTCTACGGTAAGGTAACGTGTAGTGCTAAGATCGTAAGTGCCGTTTGGCTTATAGCCCAGTATATTGATCATGGCATTCTCGTCGGATTTAGATATCACGAAGAAGGGTGTGTCCTCGCTCAGTCCGTTACCGCTGGTGAGTACGGTAAGTGCCAGCATACGCACCTTGGTAAGGTATAGCTGTGCTGTAGCCTCATCACCGCTTTCTTTCGCAGCCACAAACACCAGGTTCAGGCGCTTAAGATCGAAGGGAACCTGGTGAAGATAAGCGATACCCAGGCGTATGATTTCTTTCAGGTCTTGCTCGGTAAGCTCTCCTTTATCAAAAATCTTCTTAATGCTATCATCCTCAGCGGTCTTCAGCCCATCGCGCGAATATCCATCCTGGAACACATAGCCATAGTAAAGCATACGGTAGTCCCTTAGCGAAAGCGAGGGGTCGTTATCCATATACTTTTTAAAGAGCTTGGGATAATAGAATATTGAGTTTGGGTCCTGCGTCATTTGCTTGATAGAAGCATAGTCGGGCGCGAGAAACTTTTGTTGACGTTCTTCTTCTTGTGCAAATACTCCGAGCGGGAGTAACATCATCACAAATAATAAAATCTTCCTGCACATAATTCCTGCCATTTAACTGTTCAATTATCTTGTATTCATCCTGATCGCTTTTCCCGATCTCCTATACCTTAAATAAAGCCGTGCCACCAAGAAACTCATGTAATTACAGACGAGCTTTTTTATTAAAACGTAAGCCCCGTATTGTTAATTGTTTCTGATGCACGAATTTTGCGACCATAGTCATGACTATGGTCCTTATTTAACATTCCCTTCTGATGGAAGTACTGAACAACAAGAAATTATTCCGCTTTGAGATCCCTTTTGAGGGTGGAAAGATCGCTTTCCTGGAATACCGTTGGAAGAAAGGGGATATGCTGCTGATGCGCACCTATGTGCCCGTGGAACATCGCCGGCAAAAAGCCGGTGCAACACTCGCTAAGACAGCCATGGAATACGCCCGCGATAACAACTTAAAAGTGCAGGTGTTCTGCCCTTTTGCAGAGCTCTTCATAAAAAAGCATGAAGAATATAAAGGCTTGCTTAGTTCTGAGAAGTAAAGCTACTCTTCGCTCATTTTCTTTTTCATCTCCATTATATCTACCTCCAGGTCGGCGAGGCGATGATATACTTCCGATGGCTCACTGAAGTCGCTGCTTAGCTTCAGGCGGCCATACCATATTTCTACCACGTCTTCAGGGTCTATCTCCATGGTGGGGTAGTCGGCCCTGTGCATCACCGTGTCCGACTTCAGGTATATTTTGCCTCTTTCCTTTACGCGGTTCAGTACGCGTTTTACGGTTACCCCGCCCTTATGCACTACAACGTGCACGCGGTTGTCGCGGATGCCATCTATACCATCTACCCATTCGCCTATTATGCGGTCCCCGCTCATTATGTTGGGAGCCATTGAGGGGCCTTCTACCTCAAACATGCGGAAGGTGGCATTATTCAACCCCGGCAGGCGGAAGGAGGGCAGGCTCTCCATGAATTCAGGGTCGCCGTAGCCTAAAAGGTAGCCTGCACGGGCCTTTACAGGCACATACAGTATGTTCTCGTCGCCGTCGGGGGCGACGGTGATGACCTGGGGCACGCTCTGCACCTGGCCCTTATATAGCGGAATTACTCTATTGTTAGGCAGTGAGGGTGAGGCAATTCCATCTTTTTCTACATTTTTGGAGATCATCTCCCCTATGTCTACGCCAAAATAATTGGCAAAAGTAAGCAGGGTTTCCATGTTCGGCTCGCTTACGCCCGACTCGTAATTGGCTATGGTAGTGCGGCCTATACCCAGTTCAGAGCTAAGTCCATCCTGCGTTTTGCCCGATCTTTTCCTTAAGAATTTGAGATTGGCTGAGAAGTGTACCATAATAAAAAATAAAATTTTTTGCCCAAAAATTTGGATTTGTCAAAATAATTGGAATATATTTGTATCAGCAAATCCAATATGGATGACAACAAAGATAGAAATCAAAAAAGGATATGCCAAATAACTTGGAGCGAATGTGTATAAGATTGTTACAAAAAAGTATCAAAAAATTCACAAAAAGTTTCAAAAAAATTCAAAAAAGAAGAAAGCAGGAACGACAGACCGGAACATAAAGATTAGTAGACAGAACAATTAAATGGTTTAACAGAAAAAAACAAATGATTATGAATTACGCAATCGCACAAAGCAGTTATGACAACGCAGCTCAGCACATTCAGATCTCAGACAGGAACAGGCTACAACAGGCAGGAAATCTACGCAGCTTTTTAACACCCGGCATTTACGGCAAGCCTAACAAGCACCCCGAGCAAATGCTGGAAGTAATAGCTGCCGCTACTCAAATGGACCACCAGCTATTTAAACTAAAGACACGCAAGCGCGAGGTAGTGGAGCTTCGCTTCCTGGCATCGCTGCTGCTGCGCAAATATTATCCCGGCATTACCCTGAAGCAGATAGCACAGCTATACGGCGGACAAGACCATACATCGGTAATGAACGGACTGGCACGCGGCAACGATCTGCTGGATATAAAAGACCCCATCTTTACTTACCGCTACCTGAACGCAATGAATGCGATCAACCAGTGGATAAAGAATTAATGGCGCAATGACTCAATAGCTCAATGACTCAATTATAAAGGCCTGCACAGCGTGCGGGCTTTTTTTGTTTTTACAACTTCCGTAAAAGAAATCAGGAGATGGTGCTTTTCGCATCATCTCCTGAAAGAGGAATAATCGGAGTTTTACTAGAGAGGAAAAGGAGTTTCCAGATCTTAGAGATCATCTCCTGTACAATTTGCTTGTACTCTATACTAATAAACACCATGCCATATGGGGAACTATGGGAACAGTGCCCGTAAACCCTTATTGCTCAATGGCACAGAAGAGCTTGCCTAGTCTTTATCACCATTGCACTGGGCAAGGTGGTACTCGTTAGCGCGGCTTCCCCATGTTGGCTTGCTTATATCATTGCTTTCTTCTTTGGCAAATAGTCCCTGTGCTTTTTCAAAGTAGGGTTTGGCATTCCTGGGTCCGCCACCGAAAGCCTTTGGTGTATAGAACTTGTTTGTACCCTGCAGGTAGTAGATGCGCGGGTTATCAGGGTTAATAGCCTTAGCTTCGGCCAGGTTGTCATCAAATATCTTCCCGAACTTCTGCCAGCGGTTCATGGGGTTCACCGCCAGGCGGGCATTGGCTATCATGGCTTCCAGCACATGGGTTTCATCGTTCTCCTTGCCCAGTATGGTAATGGTTTCTTCCATTTCCTTTTCAGCCTCATCCAGGTAGGCATCACGCTTTTCTTCTTTCTTCTCCATGTACGAGAGCATTGTTTTGCTATAGGCATTGTAGTAATGCGTTTCCCAGCTCTCTTTCCACTTCTGGGCTATAAGGCCCAGTTTATTGCTCTGCTCTACCTTCACTTCCATATTCATAGTGGTATCGAAGGCGAGGAAAGTTTTCTGCAGGGCAGGCTTAAAGTCCTGCTGTGCCTGTGCGCCTACATAAGTGAAGGCGGCTAAGGCGACTAGTAAGATAAATCGTGTCATTTGTATTGAATTAAAAAGAATGAAATGGTTCTTGTTTTGCAGGAGCAAAGCTAGGACGAATAAAGGGATAGGATCAACATGTTTCGGTAAAAAGAGGCAGAAAGTCGGTAAAAAGCGGGAGACATAAAGCGGGGACAGGGAATAATTATATTGTTAGTAACTTTAAAGGGTGCAGGAAGCGTTATTGATCAGTAGCACAATGTTTGCTTTAGCCCAGCCGTGTCTCG
>DASPNB010000142.1:0-2972 GCA_035626755.1 Flavipsychrobacter sp. | reverse complement strand
TCACGGCCCGCACGACCTGCTTCCTGGTAATAGGCTTCGCAGTGTTCGGGAGAATCATAGTGCAGCACAAGCCGGACATCAGGTTTGTCGATACCCATGCCAAAGGCCGTGGTGGCGGCTATTGCCTTTGGGTTATTGTTCATCCAGCTTTCCTGGGCTTCTTCACGTCTTTTTTTATCGAGGCCTGCATGATAGAAAGTTGCGCTGATGCCTGAGGAAGAGAGCTGTCGCGCGATTAGTTCTGTCTGTTTTCGGCTGCGGCAATAAATGATGGAACTGCCGGTTGACGGAATACTGTCAGCTGTTTCAGCGGTTTTGTTCTCACTGTAGTGTACCTCGTAGAAGATATTGTCGCGACGAAAGCTGCGGGTGATAACTTCAGGTTGCTTTAGCTGTAATTTGCTGATGATATCCTGCTGCACTTCTTTGGTGGCAGAGGCCGTAAGGGCCAGCATAGGTATAGCGGGGAGTTCTTCCCTCAAGTCCGCGATCCTCAGATAATCGGGCCTGAAGTCGTAGCCCCATTGGGAAATGCAGTGCGCTTCATCTACGGCTACCAGGTTGATATTGAATTCCGGTAAGTATTCTTTGAAAAGGTCGGTTTGCAGGCGTTCAGGGGAGACGTACAATAACTTAAACGGACCATAGCGCATATTCTCAAAGGTCTGCTTCACCTCGCCCCGGTACATGCCTGCATGTATAAAGGCTGCCGGTATATCTAGTTCCTTTAGTCGCTTTACCTGGTCCTGCATTAGTGCTATAAGCGGAGATATAACGAGACAAAAACCGTCTTTTGCGAGAGCGGGAACCTGGTAACATAATGATTTTCCTGCCCCTGTTGGTAACAAAGCCAAAGTATCGTTTCCTGCCAATACAGTTTCTATAATCTCTTCCTGCAGGGGGCGGAAAGCTGAGTAACCCCAGTAACGTTTCAGTATATCAGCAACCGCAACCAATTGGCTATTGATGTTTTTGGAAGGTTTTATCGACAAAGACAGGCTTGAGGGCATTGAGCCAGAGTTGCTTCTTAACGTCGGGCTGTTTTTCCAACTCTGGTAAGGCGAGGGTAGGAATGAAAATGCAATCGTTGAACCTGTTGGGCTCGTTGAAGCGCATTAAAGCACTAATGCCTAATTGCTGAGTTGAAATACCCAAAAGGATGACAAATTCGGGCTGAGCTTTGTCCCTCAGCTGATGCCAGGCAGCCGGCGAATTTTCTGAAAGCTGAACTATGCGGCAGCTTTCGGGAGTTAAAGAGCAGGCTTGTAACATTTTTTGCAACTGCAGCTCTTCCTGGCTTCCGGCATCGTATGAAGTGCTGATTACCAGCGTAGTTTTATGACTTTCACCAGCCGATATATTCTCGTTCCAAAATATATCAAACTCATTACTGATGATCTTAGAACCTATAATATTTAAATTATCTGTCATAGTCCCTTACCGTGCACATTTACAAGCCCCTAACGGATTTTTTTCGTTTCTTTGCGAAAATATATCTTTTCTATTCGTCAACAGATTTCTTTTTTATGAGTGTTTCCACGATTGATATTAAGGTGAGTAAGGTAGCAAAGAGCAGGATACATGAACTTAAGCACGACAATATCCAGTTTGGTAAGTTGTATTCTGACCATATGCTGGTAGCGCGCTACGAGGATGGAGAGTGGAAACAAGCAGAAATAGTTCCTTTTGCCAACCTGAGCCTGAGCCCCGCGACGACATTTATGCACTACGGGCAGGCGATATTTGAGGGAGTGAAGGCTTATAAGGATCCACAGGGTAACCCCGTGATCTTCCGTCCTTATGACAATCTGAAGCGCATGAACCGGTCGGCTGAACGTATGGCGATGCCCGAAGTGCCCGCGGAGCTGTTTGTTGACGGAATGAAGCAGCTAATAGACATTGATAGGAATTGGATACCAACGGCTGATGGTACCTCGCTGTATATCCGCCCGTTTATGATAGCTGTGGATGAGTTTGTGGGTGTGAAGCCTGCTGAGAAATTCCTGTTTATTATTATTACCAGCCCTGCGGGGCCATATTATGCAAATCCTGTATCTATTTTCGTTCAGGATAAATACGTGCGCGCGTTTCCCGGCGGAATAGGTTTTACCAAGGCGGCAGGTAACTATGGTATGAGCATGTATCCAACCATGCAGATCCGGAAGATGGGATACGATCAAATACTTTGGACTGATGGTTTTGAACACAAGTATGTTCAGGAGATCGGAACTATGAACGTATTCTTCATAATTGATGGCAAGGCGATTACTCCCGACCTGGGACAAGATACCATACTGGAAGGTGTAACCCGTGACAGCGTTATCACCCTGCTGCGTGAAAAAGGCGTGACCGTAGAGGAGCGCCCGCTGGGCATAGATGAAATAGCGGAAGCCTACAGGGCAGGCAAACTTACAGAAGCATTTGGCACGGGTACTGCGGCCTCGATAGCTCCTATATCTAAACTTACGTACCACGAAGAAGCTATGGAACTTCCGCCTGTAGAAAGCTGGGAGATTACCAACTGGCTCAAGAAAGAACTTGGCGACATCCGTCACGGCCGCGTAGCAGATACGCACGGCTGGATAGAGAAAGTGTAAGTTCGTTTTATACAAGATGACTATCCTGCTTGACAAGATCGACTTCCGCGGCTTTTAAGGCGTATATTTAAAGGGTAAATTTACCCTATGCACTTTAAGGCCGGCATAAGGACAGTAGAAAGGTGGTTGCATGTAGTCATGCTATCGCTGCTTCTTGCCTTTCTCTCGCTTACCTATCCCGATATGGGTAAAGCACACTGGTGGACTATCTATTATACCATAGCCTTCGACTTCTCTATTTTTGCAGGATGCGCCTATTTTGCCGCCTATAGTTTACTTCCGAGATTCTTCCTGAAACGACGGTATTTTCTTTTCTTTTTGTATTTCTTAATTGCACAGGTAGTGGGAACGTTCCTCATACTCTTCAATGATGTT
>DASPNB010000141.1:0-8776 GCA_035626755.1 Flavipsychrobacter sp. | reverse complement strand
TGTGTAAGAGCGTCCTTAACGGTAAACTTGTCTTTAGGAGAGCGACCGGTGAATTTGCCGGTGCTTACACATAAAGCTCCGGTATCGTTCAGTTCTCCCTGTCCCAGCTCTAAGGTCTTATTTACCAGATCTTCAGGGGCGATATTCCAGTGAGCAATGGCTACGTTCAGCCCCAGGTCGGCCAGATTGGCTGCGGGGTTTTTCTTTCCAAATTCCTGCATAGAAGAATGTTTATACCAAAAATTTTAGACGGCAAAAATACTACAATCAAGCTATCAAGGGCATTAATTTTCGTCATTTACTATACTTTTTTTGGTTATTCACAAATAGTTGGAGCAGACTTAATGGTAATATAATATATGTCAGACTCCTGTCTCTTGCCGGGCAATTGATTTAGGTTTCAATGCCATTATTTGATATATAAGCACCAGCCAAAGTACAATGGGCGGAAATGCCTTTATAACATAAGGCACAAAGAAATTTTTTCTCAGATCGGGAGGGAAAAGATCGGTAGGAGTGAGGCAAGTGCCAATGAAGACGAACCATAGCAACAAAGTGCGCCAGCGAACGGGGGCCTGTGAAAAATACCAGATGGCGATGCCCGAGACTGCTATTATAAAAGTGGGCGACTCTGCCTTATGATTGAAGATGATGACCCAAACCAGTATGTGGGCCAGGAAAAGCAGGCGGAAGAGGTCGTTCTTATATAATGACAGTCGTGCCACCGGGACAAAGAACAGCAGTATACCTGCCAGGGTAACGGCGGTTTTAATGCCGTCCAGGCCGAACCAGGTACTGAGCCAGCCCATTACAGAGTAGCCATAAGAGGTGGACTGGTCGTTAGCCATCATCCTTGCCCAGCTTTGGTACTGATCCCAAAGCACTCCGGGGCTCGTTACCACAAGCGGAACGGCGGCAAATATTACCGTCCAGAGCGCAGCATATAACAGAAAGCGCAGTTTTCCGGGGTAGAACAGGAAGAGGACAAAGCCTACGGCAGCATATATCTTAATAAAAGTCCCGATGACCAGCCAGAGGGCTGCCCACTGCACTTTCCCTTTCCTCAGAAAATGACCGGCGAGAATGATGGAGCCTGCCATGAGCCCGTTGCTCTGAGAGTTCTGCAGAGAGCCCAGCATCTCTATGAATATAAAAAGCAGGATAAGGTTCCGGCTGCGATTGCTCAGCGGCAGGGAGCGGATAGCAAAGAACAGGACCAGGGCGTTCAGGCTATTCCAGATAGCCAGGCCGGCAACATCGGGCAGATAGGCCATGGAGCCCATAAAGAGGGCAAAGGCTGGGCTATATTTATATAAGTCCCACTGCTTTTCTGGGTATAATATATATAGGTCGCGACCGGAGATGAGGTTAAAGAAGGATTCTTTGAAGATTATATAGTTGTTGTAAAATGTATATGGCTGACCGCCGGGCACAAATACATGGCTGTTACCCTGCCATACGAGGTGGATGCTCACCGCTATGGCGGCGAGGAGGTAAATGATTAAAATAGTACGCTCCTGCAGCAGTCCTTCTTTTATGAAATTCAGCGGCTTCATTTGCGCCTGAAAGATATTATTCTTTCCCCTTTACAGGCATTGACTTTTTTTCTATTTGTCGCGTTTGAGCCTGTTTATCAAGAGCCTTCAAAAATCTTTTTTCTTTCTTTTTTATGAACTATAAACCCGTATCTTTGCCGCAAATTTCGGAGCAGTAATGAATTTTAAGCGTATTTTTTCCTTGTTTTTACTGGCTTTTTCCTTGTCTGGCATAGCTTTCAGCGCTAGCGCCCAACATGAAGAAGCAGCACACGGCGAAGCAGAGCATAAAGAAGAAAAAAAGGGTATCAACGTCTCCGAAGTAATATTTGGCCACATTTCCGATTCACACGAATGGCATCTTTTTTCGCTGGAAGGTGAACACGGCCACCCGACGCATGTAAGCATGCCGCTCCCCGTAATAGTTTACCATCCTGAAAAGGGTCTTTCATTTTTCTCCTCCGCTAAATTCGGTCACTTCCATCCGCACGAAAAAAATGGTAAGATGATACAGGTTACCGACAGCTACGAAGGTTATCACCTGGAGCTGGGCATGAAGGAAAAGCTGATAGCCGATGACGGAGCCAGTATAATTGATTTTTCTATCACCAAGAATGTGCTTTCGATGCTGCTGGGTGTTGTTATACTCCTTATGTTAATGACATCTGCAGCTAAGAAGTACAAGACCGCGGGGGCTCTGAAAGCACCGAGCGGTTTCCAGAATGCACTGGAGGCGATCATCATCTTTATACGTGATGAGGTAGCTAAGCCAAACCTGGGCTACAAAGCCATCAAGTTTATGCCGCTGCTGCTGACGATCTTCTTCTTTATCTGGATCAACAACCTGCTGGGCCTGCTGCCCGGTGGCGCTAACTTCACGGGTAATATAGCAGTAACAGCCTGCCTGGCTATCATCTCCTTTATAGTGATGATGGTAAATGCCAACGGCCACTTCTGGAGTCACCTCCTGAACCCGCCTAACGTACCGTTCCTTGTAAAGATCCTTTTAGTAATAATAGAAGTTCTTTCATTGTTCATTAAGCCGGTAGCATTGATGATACGTCTTTTCGCCAACATTATGGCGGGGCACATCGTGATACTGAGCGTGATATCAATGATCTTCATTTTTGGTGCACTGAGTAAAGTAGCGGGTATCAGCTTTATACCGGTATCGCTTGCGTTCTCTGTGTTCATGTTCATGCTGGAACTGCTGGTAGCAGCTATCCAGGCGTTCATCTTCGCTAACCTGACGGCAGTGTTCATCGGACAGGCGATAGAAGAAGGACACGGGCATGATGACGGGCAGCATTACGAGGTGTCGGAAAATGAGATAATAGCGTAGTTTTTTAATTTTTAAATACATATAACATGTCAGTGTTAAACACAATTATGTTAGCAATTGATGGTACTGCCGCAGCAGGTGGTGCTATAGGTGCAGGTATCGCAGCACTTGGTGCTGGTGTTGGTATCGGCCAGATCGGTAAAGGTGCGGTAGAAGCTATCGCCCGTCAGCCGGAAGCTATGGGTGATATCCGTGCGAACATGATCCTGACAGCAGCCTTCGTTGAGGGTGTTGCGCTGTTCGGCGTTATCGCAGGCCTGCTGGCTATCGTACTGTAATTGCTGGTACATCTTTAACTGCATCCAACGCATAGGGCAGCGGATGCAGTTATTTAAAATTTTATATTGAATATTGCAGATTTTACTGTTTTCAACCAAAGAGAATCAATATTCAATCTGAAATATTCAATCTGAAATAAACAATATTCAATAGAAAATATTCAATCTGAAATAACATGGATTTGTTAACCCCGGAACTCGGTTTATTTATCTGGACGCTTGTAGCATTCCTTTTAGTATTCTTTATCCTCCGCAAATTTGCCTGGAAGCCAATTCTGAGCATGCTGGGCGAACGCGAAAAAGGCATAGCTGAATCAATAGCCGCTGCTGATAAGATAAAGAGCGAAATGAGCCTGATGCAGAACGAGAACGAGAAGCTGATGATACAGGCTCGTGAAGAACGTGCACAGATGCTGAGAGATGCCAAGGAACTGAAGGATAAGATAGTGAACGAGGCTAAGGACCAGGCAAAGGCAGAAGCGAACAAGATCGTATCTGAAGCTAACGCCCAGATACAACAGCAGAAAATGGCTGCCCTTACCGACGTGAAGAACGAAATAGGAAAGCTATCTGTAGAAGTAGCTGAGAAGATACTTCGCAAGCAACTGGCTGCAGGTGAAGCCCAGGATCAGTATGTAAACATGCTGGCTGAAGAAATTAAACTGAACTAGTATAACTAATTATAAATGCAAAATCCTCGTTTAGCTGCACGTTATGCTAAGTCGCTCCTGGACCTGGCTGTGGAACAAAACCAGCTGGAAACAACCCTGGCCGACATGCAATTGCTGGAGAATATCTGCCGCCAGAGCCATGAGTTTACGGTAATGCTGCGCAGCCCGGTGATACAGGCAGATAAGAAGCATGCAATAATAAACGCTGTGCTGCAAGGCAAACTGGCCAAGCTGACACAGGCCTTCATTACCCTGCTGGTAAACAAAGGCCGTGAATCGAACCTGCCTGAAATAGCAGAAGCTTTCATGGGACAATACAGGCTGATGAAGAATATCCGAACCGTGAAGCTGACAACTGCGGTGCCGGTGTCTGATATTGTGAGGGATTCCATAAAGGCTAAAGTAGCCAGGAGCATCAATAACGATAAGATAGAAATGAAGACAGCAGTGAACCCTGACCTTATCGGTGGTTTTGTGCTGGAGATGGAGGATAAAATGTTTGACGCCAGTATCCGTCGGGATCTGAATGATATCAGGAGCCAGTTCCTGGATAACATTTATGTGAGCAAGATATTGGCCAATTAACCCCCGGCCCCCTAAAGGGGGAGATGGGATGTAAGTAAGTAGAAAATAGTTCTTTTATAAATAAAAATTATCCTGCTCTGCAGGAGCAAAATCTAAATATATGGTTGACATTAAACCGGATGAGATTTCGGCGATATTACGCCAGCAGCTGACAAACTTCAATGCTTCTGCCGATATGGAAGAAGTGGGTACCGTGCTACAAGTGGGTGATGGTATCGCCCGTGTGTATGGTCTTGGTGGTGTTCGCCAGGGTGAACTTGTTGAATTTGACAATGGTGTAAAGGCTATCGCCCTGAACCTTGAAGAAGACAACGTGGGTGTGGTATTGATGGGTGATGCCGCCGGTATACGTGAAGGTGATAAAGTACGCCGCACTAACCAGATCGCCTCTATAAAAGTAGGTGAAGGTATGGCCGGCCGCGTGGTGAACACGCTGGGTGAGCCGATAGACGGTAAAGGTCCCCTGAAAGGTGAACTGTATGAAATGCCCCTGGAGCGTAAAGCGCCGGGTGTTATCTTCCGTGAGCCGGTAAAGGAACCACTGCAAACAGGTGTGAAGGCGATAGATGCGATGATACCTATCGGTCGTGGCCAGCGTGAGTTGGTTATCGGTGACCGCCAGACAGGTAAGACCGCTATCTGTATAGATACCATCATCAACCAAAAAGAATTCTACGATGCTGGCAAGCCTGTATATTGTATATATGTTGCGATAGGCCAGAAATCGTCTACCATCGCCGGTGTTATGAAGACACTGGAAGATAACGGCGCTATGGCTTACACTACTATCGTTGCTGCAGGCGCTGCCGATCCGGCTCCGCTGCAGTTCTACGCTCCGTTCGCGGGCGCTGCGATAGGTGAGTTCTATCGTGATACCGGTCGTCCTGCCCTGGTGGTTTATGATGATCTGTCGAAGCAAGCCGTGGCTTACCGCGAGGTATCCCTGCTGCTCCGCCGCCCACCGGGACGTGAAGCTTACCCCGGTGACGTATTCTACCTGCACAGCCGCTTGCTGGAGCGTGCAGCGAAGGTGATCGCCAACGATGGTATCGCTAAGACGATGAACGATCTTCCTGATAGCATCAAGCACCTGGTGAAAGGCGGTGGTTCTCTTACCGCTCTTCCTATCATCGAAACACAAGCCGGTGACGTATCTGCATATATCCCAACGAACGTGATCTCGATCACCGACGGACAGATATTCCTTGAGAGCAACCTGTTCCTTGCCGGTATCCGTCCTGCGATCAACGTGGGTATCTCGGTAAGCCGTGTGGGTGGTAACGCGCAGATCAAATCGATGAAGAAAGTAGCAGGTACCCTGAAACTTGACCAGGCTCTCTACCGCGAAATGGAAGCTTTCTCTAAGTTCGGTGGTGACCTGGATGCTGCCACGAAGAACGTAATTGATAAGGGTGCGCGCAACGTGGAGATCCTGAAGCAGGCACAGTACACTCCATACTCTGTTGAGAAGCAAGTAGCTATCATCTACTTGGGTACTAACAACCTGATCCGTGAAGTAGCGGTGAAGAACACCAAGGCTTTTGAAGAAGCTTTCCTGCAACAAATGGAGCTGAAGCTGCCTGATGTATTGGCTGAATTCAAGAAAGGTAACTTACCTGAAGAAGGCATCAAGAAGATGGTGAAACTGGCTACAGACCTGATACCGCAGTACAAGTAAGAAAAACAAATAGTAGTATATAAGCACCCCTTGGTTTATCCCGAGGGGTTCTTTTTTTGTCGAAGAATTAGTAATAAATGGTAACTTAGTATTGAACGAATTCTTATGTCGGAAGAAATATTAGACAGAATAACAATCGATCCCGAAATATGTCATGGTAAACCCTCTGTCAGGGGCCTGCGCTACCCTGTAGAGATGATATTGGAACTGCTCGCATCGGGCATGCAGACAAGTGAGATCATTGAAGATTATCCTGATCTGCAGCATGAGGATATAATGGCCTGTCTTGCCTATGCCGCGAAACTTACTCACATCAACAGCATTTATAAGATAGCTGTATGAGTTACACTACGGAAGAGGTTTTTCTTAAAATTGAAGAAAGTCTTCTGCCATATATTGCCGGACCGACCGACATACGGTTTCTTGTCGATGCGCAATTGCCTAAAATATTATCGGATCTTCTTCTCGCCAACGGTTTCGATTCAAAGCATACTTTGGACCTTCCTGCAAAAAATGCGACCTCAGATTCTCTATTGAAAGAAATTGCAAGCAATGAAAGTCGAATAGTGGTGACAAAAGATGATGACTTTTTACAGTCATACATTTTGTATAAAAAGCCGGCCAGGCTGATATTAGTAAAGACCGGCAATATTACTAACAACGAGTTGCTTTCTATCTTCATCAATGGTCTGAAAACAATAGCTTTATTGATTAGCAGGCATTCCCTGGTCGTAATTACCAAAGACGAAATCATTACAGGCTGATATGAACATCACCATCCGTTCCGCTACAATAGCTGATCTAGCGGTCATCTATCATTTTATGTGCGAGCTGAAAGAAAAGCAGCTTGACTTCAACCGTTTTAAAGAATGCCTGGATATAAACCTGCAAAGGCAGGATGCGTATCATCTTGTGGCGGAAGCGGAGGGAAAAGTAGTGGGTTTCCTTTCCTGCTACGGACAGATAGTGCTGCACCACTGCGGTATGGAGTACGAGATACAGGAAATGTATGTAGATGCAGAATATCGCGGAAAGAAGATCGGCCAAACATTATTACAAGCTATCGAGGAAAGGATAGGAGAGTACAAGTCGCTGAAGGTATGCTCTAATGTGAGGCGTAAAGAGGCGCATCGTTTCTATACCAGCCACGACATAGAGCAAACGGGCTATCGCTTTATTAAATTGGGAGATGCTTAGTTGACCACCAGGTCCTGCTTCAGGGCCGAGAAATCTATCCAGTAGGGAACTGTTTCGCCTTCTACCTGTGCGGGTATGCAGCGGATGCCTTCCAGCTTCTTTTCCATGCAGTCTAGTATTTCGCAGACCTCATCTCTGCCGTTACATTCGTAAACCTGTACACCCGGTTCAAAGTAGGCGAACTTGCCTTTGTCGTCTATGATTATCTGTGCGGAGAATTTTTCCAGTACATCTTTTTTCAGCAGGGATAGTTCCTGTGCCCATAACTCACGAAGATGGTCTTCCAGTTGCGATTGTGTTAGTGTAACGACAGGTGGTTCCACTTCCTGGTCGGCAAAAATGAGTTGATTGTTGAGCAGTTTTATTCCTCTCCTGTAACTGACTATGGCGGTTATCTCTCCTGTCTCAGGATCCACAGCCATCGATGTGTCGCGTTCCACGGCTTTGGTGATCACATTGCCGTTGTATTTGATCACCTCGGTCTTTATAGATTGGGCGGATACTGCGCTGTATACACATAGTGCCAGCAAAGCAGTGAGCGCTCGGATTAAATTCATTGTGCTTACCTATGTCGTTTTTCGGGACGATTACTAATATAGAGAGCTACTTTGAGATTTAATAGCACTGCGGGAAAATTATTTTTAACTGTGTTTACTCAAATAACAGGCAATAGGGAACCGCGTAGCCGTCTTTTTTAGCGGGTTTGAATCTCATGGCGGACAACTTATTGTTGATGCTTTTGATAATCTCAGTTTTCGTGTTTTCCATCATGGGCGTATCATTGTCTGGACTAGGCTTTGTCCAGAATTTCACATCCAGGTAGGCTAGCTTACCATGCTCATCAACCACTATCAATGCATGGTCGAAGTAATTCCGGCTTTGTTGTAACTCTTTCTCAAGCCGGTTTTCTACTTTGTGTTTCCAGCCTTTTCGCCCTGCCCGAGGCTGCCTGGCATCATCATATTCGTTAAATACTTTTTTGCCATTCAGCTCGGTTACCATTCTTTCTCCAACGATCTTATACCATATCTCCCCCGTTTCAGGGTCTTCTACGGGTATCGTATCTCTAAATGGCACGCTGATCGTTAATTCATTGCCATTATAGCTTAGGTGGCCTTCGTAGAGCCAGGGCCTGGTGTCATTAGTTTGGTTTGGCACCTGGGCTTCAGTAGCCGTAAAAATGCAGTTGAAAGCGAGTGCGATGAAAGTAAAGTATTTCATAAATATTAGAGATCCTGGCTGCTTAAATGAAATAAATATGGCACGGCTCTACCTTCTTTTCTGGCAGGAACAAAACTATGCGCGTATAATTGGTTTTTCATCCGCGTTTTAATAGACTGGATAGTTTTTTCGTCAATGTTTGTACTGCAGAGCCCTAAACTATAGTGATTTCTCAACCGCACGTTTAAGAATGCGGGCTTTCCTTCCTCATTCAATATCAGGGTCATACTCATAAAAAAGTTACCTGCTTCCTTAAGTTCATCTGCTAA
>DASPNB010000140.1:0-9396 GCA_035626755.1 Flavipsychrobacter sp. | reverse complement strand
GATCAAGGCGGCACGGTAACGACCATATGTGGAACCGGGGTTGCCGGATTTTCAGGTGATGGCGGCCCAGCCGCATCTGCGGCAATAAGTTTCGTTTTCGATATGGTGTTCGATAAGGATGATAATTTATTCATCCTTTTTACGGGACGTATGAGAAAGATAGATGCAAGTACAGGAATTATCTCAACCTTATTGGGAGATGGCACCCTCGGTAACACGGGCGACGGTGGCAGCGCCTTGCTGGCAAAAACTGCGGCAAGAAGTTTAGCAGTTGACGACCACGGTAACATTTTCCTGTCAGAGTTTAATAATTCTGTCATACGCCTGCTCAATTCACAAGGGATCATCGATCGCATTGGCGGTACTACAGTTAACGGCTATAGCGGCGATGGCGGAGCTGCTTTACTAGCTGACTTTAACCACCCAGACGGTATGGCGCTCGATTCATGTGGTAATATGTATATCGCTGATGCTATGAACCACCGCATTCGTAAGGTGACTTATACCACATGCGATCCATTAGTTATACCTGATCTTCAGGCAGGTCCGTCGTTCGGGGTATATCCAAATCCGGTGGTTAGTACGCTTACGATCACTTCACCTGATAGACCAGCACAAGTATCGATTAGCAGCTCAATGGGGCAGGTAGTAATGTCCAACAGCCATTATGCAGAAAAAATAGTGCTCAATGTAGCTGCGCTTGTTTCCGGTGTGTATTTCCTTACACTCACCAGTTCCGATGGTCACAAGCAAACAAAAAAGATAATTAAGGAATAATACTGGGTCGCGTATACTAACCGCCGCCTCGCTTATTCTTTCCGCATAAAAAACTTTTCCACAATACCATTCTTGCCTGCACCATACACCACCCCCAACTTGGTCTAAGCGTCTCTTATCGAACAACCTCTCGTTTTTACTTATATTTACAGCGCTACCAATAGCCATAATAAATGAAACAGCTGAAACTCCTTTCTTTTTGTCTTTTCTTATCTGTTTCTTCGTCAGCCCAGGGGATTATCAACACTATAGGTGGAGATGGGGGCGCAGGATATACAGGCGATGGCGGTCAGGCAACAGCTGCCAAAATAGAAGGGCCCAGAAGGGCAACTTTGGATGCAGCGGGTAACATCTATTTCGTCCACCAGGGTGGCCATAGGGTAAGAAAAATAACACCTGCCGGTATCATCACTACTGTGGCAGGCACAGGTACTCCGGGATTCAGTGGCGATGGCGGCCCAGCCACAGCAGCACAGCTGAATGTACCAAGCGACGTAATAGTGGATAGTGCAGGGAACCTCTATATAGCAGATCTTCAAAACTACCGCGTAAGAAAAGTAGACGGTACAACGGGTATTATTTCAACTATTGCAGGCAATGGTCAGAATGGTATTACCGGCAACGGCGGCCCGGCTACAGCTGCCTCTATCTTCATTCCCTACGCACTCACCCTCGACCACGGTAACAACTTGTATATCGCAGGTAATGCTTTCATAAGAAAGGTGGACCCCAACGGTATTATCACAACAGTTTGCGGTCTTGGCGGAAACATGTCAACCGGTGATGGTGGCCCTGCAATTAATGCAGATATAAACGTCGCTCTTTCTCTATGTGTGGATAGCGATGATAACCTCTATATACTTGGAGGGGCACGGTTGCGTATGATCAATAGTGCAACTGGCATCATCAATACAGTTGCAGGTAACGGTACCTATGCATTTGGTGGTGATGGTGGCCCCGCGCTGGCAGCTGCCATAGCTGCGGAGGATATCGAAATGGATAGGTATGATAATCTTTATTTAGCGGATGGCACCAATGCCCGTGTGCGCGTTATCAACACGCAAGGGATAATTGAATCAGTAGCTGGCACAGGAGTAATCGGGTCAACCGGCGATGGTGGCCCGCCTTTGCTTTGCAAATTGGGTAGGGCTGCCGGTATTGGTATAGACACCTGCGGAAACTTTTTCATAACGGATTATAGCCTTAACCGCATCCGCAAGGTAACATACCCCAACTGCATACTAAAGGCAAATAACATTATCGCAACATCAGCCTCCGTTATCCTTTACCCAAATCCTGCAACGGGTATTATCAATATTGCTTCAGGATTCAAAGCGGACCAGGTAATTCTTTCAGATGCTCTCGGAAAAGTAATAAGATATGAAGGGTTTAAAGGCCAGGAAAACATCTTGGATGTTAGCAAATTAAATCCCGGAGTTTATTTCGCAACTATCATTAGCGGTTCAGAACGAAAATTCGAAAAGATTATCATCCATTAGAGGCGGAGTTTTAATAATTTATCGCAGCTTCATTTTCTGTTTTTTTTTTTCGATGAAGCATTACTACCTCGCCCTTCAGGAGGCGGGAGCGCACCGTCGCCAATTCGTCTACACAAAAATACTTTCCCACAATACTACATTCACCTGCACTACCCATCATCACCTCTTCGTAACTTTATACATTGTTCCCGAAGCTTCTTGCAAAGGAGGACTTAGCTCTTTGACACACATAGCGTCTGTACGGCTCTCCGCCGTCAGTACGCGTCATTTCTGCGCATGTCTGCGGTGTCTCTGCTGGAAATAGAATTAACTGAAACCTCATCCCCCTGAACAATGTAACCAACGAGGAAATAAGAGGAAACAAAAAGGAACTAAGCGAAACAAAAAGGAAATAAAAAGGAAACAACACCGAAGGAAAAATGAACCAAAAGGAAACAAAAAGGAAATAAAAACCTGCTATTTTTATTGATTTTCAATGTTTTATAAAGGATTTTGCCCATAAAAAAGGAAACAAAAATCCAATTCCCAATTCCAAACTCCTAATTCCCGAAATTCACCCCATACCTTTGCATTATGTTTTTCAGATCAGGAGAGGGACCGTACATCATCGCAGGCCCTTGTAGCGCGGAATCAAGAGAGCAGGTTTTAGCCACAGCAGAGGCATTAAAGGAACTTAATATCAATCTTTTTCGCGCCGGCGTATGGAAACCCCGCACTCGTCCCGGCAGTTTCGAAGGGAATGGCGAAAAAGCTTTAGAGTGGTTGAAAGAGGCGAAGCAGCAATTCAATTTGCCAATAGTTATAGAAGTAGCCGAGCCCGAACACGTAGCGCTCGCACTTAAATACGATATCGATGCACTTTGGATTGGAGCTCGTACCACTGTAAACCCTTTCCAGGTACAGCATATAGCCGATGCTTTAAAAGGCGTGGAAATCCCTGTTTTGGTAAAGAACCCGGTCAACCCTGATGTTTCCCTCTGGCAGGGTGCCATCGAAAGATTGGAGATGGCGGGCATTAAAGACATCGCAGCTATTCACCGCGGTTTCTCTACCTACAGCGCTTCTTCTCCTTATCGCAATCAGCCCAACTGGCCCATACCGATAGAGCTGAAGCGCCGCAAGCCGGAGTTGCCTGTCATCTGCGATCCCAGCCATATCACGGGCAACCGCTCCATAGTTGGCGACATAGCTCAAAAGGCTATGGACATGGGTTTCGATGGCTTGATGATCGAAACGCACCCGACGCCGGAGCTTGCTCTCAGCGATGCTGAGCAACAGGTAACTCCTCAGCAGCTCAGCGAAATTCTTTGCCGCATCACCATGCGCCGCAGCGAAACGGTTCCGGGTAGCAATGTAGAGCTTGAGCACCTCCGCCGCGAAATGGATAGCATCGATGCTGAAGTGATCGACCTGCTCGCCCGCCGCATGGAGCTTAGTGAAAAGATTGGCCTGGTAAAGAAGGCTGCCAATATAGCAGCCTATCTCCCTGAGCGCTGGAACGAGATCGTAGAAACCCGCGGCGAACGCGCCGAAAAGCTCTTACTCTCGCGCGAATTTGTAATTGCCTTATATGAACGCATCCACGATGAGAGTATTAAAAAGCAACTGAAAGTGCTGAGTGATACACTGAAAGAATTAAAAAAGTAAATTAGCACCTCTTAAAATTCGCAGGCACTTGGCCCTCAAACAGCACAAAAACGATAAAGTACGTTTCGATCAGCAGGTAGATAATGCACGCACTTATGTGCTGCCCTTTATAGAGGCTACCAAGCCTCTTGGCGGGGGGGTAAACGTAATGGAGATAGGCTGCGGCGAGGGCGGTGTGTTGAAGCCCTTTGCCGACAAGGGTTGCTATTGTGTGGGTGTAGATCTCAATCCTCATCGCATCGATCTTGCCAACCGGTTTTTGGAGACTGAAGTGAGCCAGAAAAAGATGGAGTTCATTTATAAGAATGTATACGATGAAGATTTCCTGGCTCGCTTTCACGATTTTTTTGATGTTATCATCTTAAAGGACGCTATTGAGCATATCCCCGAACAGGAAAAGTTCATCCCCTACCTGAAAAAATTTCTTCGCCCCGGCGGGCAGATATTCTTCGGCTTTCCTCCATGGTACATGCCCTTCGGCGGTCATCAGCAGATATGTGAGAGCAAAGTGATGAGTACGCTACCATACTATCACATTTTACCGAAGGCTATTTACAAAGGCTTACTAAAATTAGCCGGTGAAAGCGAAGGTGTTATAACTGACTTGATGGAAGTCCGTGATACCCGTATCAGCATTGAGCGATTTGAACGGATCGTTAATAACAGTGGCTTCAAAATTTTGAAGAAGCAGCACTACCTTATTAATCCCATATACAAGTACAAGTTCGGTCTCAATCCCCGTAAACAGTGGGCACCAATTACTCACCTTTACTTTCTCAGGAATTTCTTAACTACCTGTGTTTATTATACTATAGGATAGAGATTAATAGAGCGCGTCATTTCGAACGAAACGAAGAGTCAATTAGTGACTCGAAGTGAAGAGAGAAATCTCCTGAGTTAAAGCGACTCGGCTGAATGCGGGTGAAAAATAACAGCAACCTACGCCCGGTTCCATATCTGCCAGCTGGCCTCAGCCTGCAGCACAAGCATCTCATAACCGTTCTTTATAGTGGCGCCCTGTTCTTTCCCCAGCCGTAGGAACTTTGTCTCTTCAGGGTTGTAGATCAGGTCATACAATATGTGTTCGCTGCCTAAAGCGCCATAAGGTATTGCAGGCGCTTCATCTATATTGGGCCACATGCCCAGTGGTGTTGTGTTGATGATCAGTTTGTGGACGTCGACTATTTCAGCAGTCAGATCGGCATAGGTTATACTGTTCTCATAGTCATATCTTGATACGGAAGTACGGGCAATACACAGCTTATCCAGCACATAGTTCACCGCTCTTGATGAGCCCCCGGTGCCTAATACCAGTGCTTTAGTATGATGAGACTTCAGGAGCGGGAGCAAGCTTTTTTCAAAACCTATTACGTCGGTATTGTATCCCTTACGTTCTTTATTCCTTATGTCAACACAATTCACCGCACCTATTTCAGCCGCTGCTGCATCCATTTCATCCAGGTGTTCTATCACCGACTTCTTGTATGGGATGGTTACATTAAGCCCCTTCAATGGGTAGTTTTCCAGCAGGTCGTCTATCACTTCTATATGCTCCAGTGGATAGGCTTTGTAGTTCGCAGCAATACCTTCCCTTGCAAACTTCTCCGCAAACCAGGCCGGCGAAAAAGAATGCTCCAATGGGTAACCTATTATTCCATACTGTGCTGCCATTTCAAAAAAGAAAGGCATCCTTTTCAGAATGCCTTGTTGTCTTAAACGTCTGTTTCTATTGTTTCCTTGTTGCCCTTATCCAGGTAAAGGTAGAAGGTATCACCCCGCAGGCCCACGCGCATTGTTTCCATAGGTATTACTTCTGCAGGTGCAATATTCCCGAGGTTCACGTTAGCGCCCAGCAGTTCCATAAAGTAAAGTTGCTGTGCTTTCTGCGGTGCTTCCCAAATAATGCTCTCTGCGGGTATCTGCGTGAGTATTTCCTGCACCAGGCCCTCTCGCACTTCACCGGAACCGCGGTATATACCCACGTTACCGGCTTCACGAGCTTCCGCAATTACATAGGTGGAGCCTGCTTCCAGTTCTGCGCGCATCAGCTCTATCCATTTATACGGAGGCATGATATGTGCGGCATCTTTAGAACCTACCTCCGAAAGCACCGTAACATGCTGAGCCAGCTTTTCTATATAGCCACATTTTTCTACGTGTGGTATAGTCACCGATCCGTCCGATACTTCTACATATTCCAGCCCGTACTCTTTAATCACCTCTACGTAGTCATCAAACTGGTTGCGCACCAGGAATGCCTCGAACAGGGTGCCGCCAAAGTATACGGGTATATCATGGCTACGATAGAGTTCTATCTTCTCACGCAGGCGGTCAGTAACATAAGATGTACCGAAGCCAAGCTTCACAATATCAACATAAGGAGCAGCTACGGAGAGAAAGTCCTTTATTCCTTCCAGGCCCATGCCTTTGTCCATTACCATGGTAAGTCCGTTCTTCCGGGGTTTCTGTGTGCGCTCGGGTAAATTATGTAAGTGAAAGTTCATGGATATCTATTCTGTTAAATTACAAAGTTAACCGTAAGTGTATTACACACAAAATGCTTTTGCTTTGTATATTAGCAACATATTTTACTTATATGAATCGCAACATTCCGATACTGGGCTTTTTTATAGGCCTTTTGCTTCCCGTTCTTGGTTTTCTTATCGTTTACCTTATAATGGGTTCAGGAGATGGCCTGGGCGAGTTTGTTGGCGATATGTTTAAGTTCAAAGATATTGCGGCGCTCCGCATCACTTTAAGCATCTTGATCAATATTGCCCCCTTCATCTACTACACTAATAAGAGACTAGATCATACGGCCCGTGGAATATTAATTGCCACTATGCTGTATGCTCTGCTGGTCATCTTAGTAAAGTATGTGTGGTAAATGCGCTATTACATTATAGCAGGCGAGGCCAGCGGCGACCTTCACGGTGGCAATCTTATCAGGGAATTACATAGGCAGGACGCCACTGCCGACGTGCGCTGCTGGGGTGGCGATAAAATGCAGGCTGCCGGTGCGACACTGGTAAAGCACTACCGCGATCTTGCCTTTATGGGCTTTGTAGAAGTCTTAAAGCATCTCCGGACTATTTTTCGCAATATCGATTTCTGCAAAAGGGATATCCTTGAATATAAACCTGATGTTCTCGTGCTGATAGACTATCCTGGCTTCAATATGCGCATAGCAGAGTGGGCGCATCAGCAGGGGATAAAAATCGTGTACTACATATCTCCACAGGTCTGGGCATGGAAGGAAAGCCGCGTAAAGAAAATAAAGCGCGATGTGGACAAGATGCTGGTGATACTGCCTTTCGAGCTCGATTTCTACCGAAAGTGGCAATATCCTGTCGTCTATGTTGGGCATCCGCTTGTAGAGGTAGTCGCTCAGGAGAAGGCGAACGTTCCGGTTCGTAAGATTGCTAACAAACCTGTGATAGCCCTGCTGCCGGGGAGCCGGAAGCAGGAAATAAGGATAAAACTGCCGGTAATGCTGCAGATGCTGAAGCATTTTCCCGACTACCAGTTTGTAGTGGCTGGTGCGCCCGCCCAGCCCGATAGCCTTTACCGGGAATTGATCGGTTCCGGCAACGTCATGTTGCTGCGGAATGATACCTACAACCTGCTAAAACAAGCCAGCGCGGCCCTGGTCACCAGCGGCACAGCAACTCTTGAAACAGCTTTGTTCGGCGTTCCGCAGGTTGTTTGCTACAAAGGTAACCCAGTCTCGTTTTGGCTGGCCACCAAGCTGATAAAGGTGAAATACATTTCCCTGGTAAACCTGATAATGGACAAGCCGGTAGTCGCAGAACTCATTCAGCAGGACCTGAACGAATCTAGCCTGAAAGACGAACTCAGCAAACTGTTATACAGCTCCGGAAAAAAACAGCAACTGACAGACGATTATAGCCAACTATGGCACAAGCTTGGAGATTTGCCGGCATCGCAGAAGGCGGCAGCAGAAATTATCGCTTTAGCGGCTAAGTAAGCGGATGATCATAATGATGATAGCAATAAAGAAGACAAAAATAGAGATGCGGTTCATGCCATGCATCAAAAAAATGTTCACATTCTTCGGTGCATTTTTGTCCCTCTTCCGAATGTAAAATAAGTTAATATCTGGTCCCAGAAGCCGTTTTTCATCATTTTAAAATTACGCAAACTTTTTCTGATTTTCACCTATATTTGCTGCCCCAACAGGGGGGATTAGCTCAGCTGGCTAGAGCGCTTGCATGGCATGCAAGAGGTCATCGGTTCGACTCCGTTATCCTCCACAAGCTTTAATCGCCTTCGGGCGATTTTTTTGTTAGCTTATGATCTATTCAGTATATATCATATTCTCTGCTAAACTGGATAAGTACTATGTAGGTTATACAGAAGACCTGATGGTGCGGCTTGCTCAGCACAATGAGGGCATATCGGATTTCACCTCCGTTGCGCAAGATTGGATCCTGGTATATTCTCAGCCATTTGAAACGAGAGAGGCCGCCCGAAAGCGGGAAATTGAGATCAAAAAAAAGAAAAGCCGGAAATATCTTGAATGGCTTATCAGCTCAGCTGGCTAGAGCGCTTGCATGTCCCGAAAGCATTCGGGAAAGAGGTCATCGGTTCGACTCCGTTATCCTCCACAAGCTTTAAATCGCCTTCGGGCGATTTTTTTGTTAGCGCGCGCGATTTTTTGTTTTAACGGGTTTGGCCGGCATTCGGAAAAAGATCGTCGAATAGATTCTGTTAAGTTACTGCGCTTTCGTGTTAGCTAGCGTGTCGCATTTCCCTTCCATATATTATCTGGTAAGTTGGGTTATACAGTTTTATAACGCGTTTTGGAGGCTGTTATGTCTTTTTTGCTCTTAAGTGAAAGACGTTGTATCTTTGTGGTCCGTAGAAACATAGTCTCTCTCACCATTTTTTGTACCCGGCTCCTCAGCCATTTTTTTGTCTTGTATGTTATTTCGCTGGTCGTATGTAAGGACTATGATTCTTACATGGTTCTTACTGTTGGCTTTTCAGCTGTCTGCCCAGATATATCCGTCTGAGGCTGCCAGTTTCTATGCTCTTAGGATACCCTTCAGAGCCGAGAAAATAAAAGATGCACATACTTATACATTCAAATTTGCGCGCAGTCGCTACGACCAGGATGCGCCATTTGAAAAGGCCGTGTTCCTGAAGACAACACAGCCTGCCAACGTAGTAATAGCGGATCTGCCGGAGTTTGACCTGGGATATTCCTGGCAGGTGGAATACTTTGATGCAGAGGGGAGAAAAATAAAAGAGAGCGAGATATTTCATTTCAGAACGTTGGGCCGACAGGGAGACAAATACCGCGTTCGTGTCATCGAGGATAAATACAGGAATAAAGACCTTTTCTTCTTTGCCGACTATGCCGATGACCTCTTTAACATGGAAGGCAAGGCTGTATGGAGTTTGCCTTCAAATGTTTCAGGAAATGAGGTTAGTGGGTATAAAAGTGACG
>DASPNB010000139.1:0-4656 GCA_035626755.1 Flavipsychrobacter sp. | reverse complement strand
ACCGAATGCTTCATTATTCTAATCCAAATGTACGTAGAATATTTTGTGGTAAAAGCAAGTCGGGTAACGTACTCGGGATTGGAGGCAAATTATTTGTGTTAATGCCGTCAGGATAATTAAATATTCTATGTATAGAAATCTTCCCGTTATCATGTTCCCATCCTTCGACACCGAAACCAATAACTTCTATATCGTTTCCTCTATGTCCTAAGAGGCTAAGATTGCTTAGGGCAAATCTAAAGGACGACAAGGTACGTAAGAGGTTGTGGTGAGTGGCCTGCTTTGGTCAGCATTAGGATAAATTCTCAACAAGCCTCCGACTAGCGCTCAGGCTGACAGAGTGTGGAGCTTTATTGAGGTTTTGTTTCTTAATCTCAGCAAGCCCCGTCTATGCAGCCGGGCAGGCATTCGACTAGTGTTCAGGCTGACAATGTGAGAGGGGTTTAGTGAACACAACTTGACTCAGAAAAAGGTTTGAGATTAACCTAAAACAGCGGCAGCTGTCCATTCTTCACCCTTCTGAAGTCCTTGGTGTTAAATTCCATTTCTGTTTGGTTGATGCCATATTTTTTGCAGTAGAGATGGAACTGGGTGCGTATCAGCTCGGCAAACTTTCCGTCGCCGCTCATGCGGTTGCCCCAGCGGCTATCGTTCACTCCCCCTTCGTGGCAGGAGCAGATCATGTTCCATACCTTCTCTGCCCTGTCGGGGAAAGCCTTATGCAGCCAGTCGTGGAAGATAGGACCTATCGCGCCATTCAGCCGCACAACCGTGTAGCCCGCCCACCTGGCCCCGGCCTCTGAGGCAGCCTTCAGCACATCGTGCATGTGGCTGTCGTTAAGACCGGGGATAATAGGCGCGTTCATAATGCCGGTAGGCACTCCGTGTTTGGAAAGTGTTTCCACCACCTTCAGCCTGGAGCGGTAAGAGGCTGTCCGCGGCTCCAATAGCCTGCGCAGATCTTCATCAAGAGATGTAATAGAGCTGAACACACGAACGAGGTTCATCTTTGCCAGCTCCTGTATTATGTCCAGGTCGCGCAGCACAAGTGCATTCTTACTGAGAATGCCAACGGGGTTGCGGTAGTCGAGACATATCTCCAGCAGCTTGCGCGTGATGCGCATCTTTCGCTCTATGGGCTGGTAACAGTCGGTGTTCCCGGAAAGGGAAATAGGGGCAGGGACCCAATTTTTATTGTCAAAGAATTTCTTTAAAAGTTGCGGTGCATTCTGCTTCACTACTATGCGGCTCTCGAAGTCAACACCTGCACTGTATCCCCAGTACTCATGAGAGTTACGTGCGTAGCAGTAGATGCAGCCATGCTCGCAACCCTGGTAAGGATTGGCGCTGTACATCATCCCTACATCAGGGCTCTCTACTTTGTTTACCAGGGTTTTGCTGTCGCCGTAGATGTATTCTGTTTTGCGCAGCTCCGCTTCCCAGTCGTCTATTGACTCTATATGCTCCTGTACATACTCCCCTTTCAGGAAGCGGTTCTTAGGATTGTACTGCGCTCCCCTTCCCTTATCGAAGCGCTCATTTGCTTTTTGATTTATCATAGTTGTCTCCGTTCCTCGTTCCTCGATACTTGATACTCGATACTGGATGCCCGAGCTTGTTTTATGTGTATTGCTTTCGTCTTAGTGCTCTATCAATTAATCAACCATTCAACTAGTCAACTAACTCGCTTCTTCCATCAGGTATTGATTGAAGTAAGAATCGTCTCCTGCCATTGGTCCTTCGTAGAGGTCTTTTACAGAACCGAAGCCGATGGCATCGCGTAGTACATCCGGCACTACCATTTCGCTGCCCTTGCGGACGTATTTACTACCGAAGCGGTCTTTGATGTTATAGACAGCTTTGCGCACTATATCCTTCTGCAGGCGGTTGTCGAAGAGACTATACTGCATCACCGAGTCTTTTAAAAAATTCATGATGCCGACCCCGAGACTCTGCGTTTTATTGGAAAACATGTTCGCTATCCCGCGCGACTCTGTATAGGCTTTTATTTCTTTCATAATATAGTCGCGCAGTTCCATGCCGTCCTGTAGTGGTTGGGCAAAGCGCAGGTGGACGTCCCAGCTTGTACCATCGAGGTACTTGATGAAAAAGCTAGCCTCTTTGCAAAAGACCCTTTGTTTTACCATACGTGTCTCCAGCTTCATGCAGATGGAAACCAGCAAGGTTTCGAGCGCATCTTTCGATTCGCGCTGCTGCCTGGATACAGAGCGCATGGAACTCATGGTGCGGTAGTCGGAGGTGTAGAGATCTACCTCACCGAAATTCAATCTTGAATGCCAGTAGTTGCCTACTACCCCACCGAAGGCCTTACGCAGCAAAGCCGGTGAGCTATGCCGCATCTCGTAAGGATCGTTGATACCTATCAGCTTCAGCCGGCGCTCGTTACGGCTCGCTATACCGGGTAAATCCTGAAGCTTCATATTCTTCAGATAGTTATCAAGATTATCGGTGGTTATCTGTACAAGGCCGTCTGGTTTCTGCATATCTGTCGCCAGCTTGGCCAGGAATGCATTGGGGGCAATGCCTATGGAGCATTTAATGTATTCACCCAGCTCCCGCCTGATGTCGGCCTTGATTTGGCGGGCAAGCGCAGGGAGGTCTTTATATACCAAGCTGTAGGAAGCGAGGTTCATCACCGCTTCGTCTATGCTGCGGGGAATGATATCATCGCAGTAGCGGCCGAGGATCTCCATGATCTTTACATGGTAGCGGCGGTAGATATAGGGCCGGGCGCTAACAGGTATAAAGGCGGGATAGAGCTGTTTTATCTCGGGCATGCGCATACCGGTTTTGATGCCTACCCGCTTTGCCTCTACGCTGGGTGCTATAGTGCATGCATTGGGACCAATGAATGGTACCACGCCCATCACCTTGCCTCGTAATTCCGGCACTTCCTGCTGTTCGCAACTGGCAAAGTAGCTGTTCATATCCACGTACATGACCAGTGGATTTTTGCGAACCTCTATGTTGTTTTGCCTGTAGCGCATAGCAAGGCTAAGGTCGGGCAAATGTCAAGCAAACTGGAAATTTTGTGGATAAGTAGTCAAGATTTCTGACGGAAGCTCTTCCGCCGGGTGGAAAGGGCAAAAATGAGTAATATGAAATTGAACGGCATCAGCCAGGCGAGCCGGCAGCCATAGCGGCCATTGATGACTGCAAAAGTGGCGCAGTCCCAGGCATTAATGAGTATAATCAGAAGGGAAATGAAGATGAAGAAGCCAAGGCCATCTGGCAGCCTTTTCCTCGCAACAAAGAACAGGATTGGGCCTACAACACAGCAAAAAATCATGAAGTATTTAAACACCATATCCGGCGTCGCTATATTATTCAGTAACTGAGCCTGCTGCTGCCGTGCGGAGAGAAAATCATCGAGCTCTGAAGGCAGATATTTATTAAAACCTTCAAGGACGTAGGGACCTTCGCCCAGCGGTACATTGCCAGGTCCTATTTCGAACGTGCCCAATTGAATGAATGTGAACCTTGCCGAACTCTTAGCCAGCATGCCAAGATATTTTGGTGAAGACATGATATCGCCGTTTACCTGATCGTATTCAGGTTTCACAGCCTTCCATCCACCTTCAAGCATCGCAGGGCTCCAGGGTTCCCAGAGAAAGTCATCGCCGCTGGCGGGTAGTTTGTCTTTATAAGCACAGAGCTTGAGTTGTTTAGTGCCGCAGTTATCATCCAGGTATTGTTTCAGTATACCTTTCTCCAGTGCCGAGGCCATAAAGAACATATGCTTTGATTTGGAGATAGCTACGGTCATCAGCAATACGGGAACCACAGTGAGTGCAAGCAATAGAAAATACCTGCGCTTATTTTCGCGAAAGTGTTTTCTCATAAAAACGATCATGGCACATAGCATCAGGAAGAAGATCATTACATGCGATATGTGCGTGGCCACTGAAATGAAGTATAAGATGCAGAGCAGTATTGTGGTTCGCCTGCTCTCCCCGCCTATCAACAAGACAGCAATGCAGAGAAAGGCTACAGGTGTAAATATATCTGGCTGAAGCTGGCTTGCCGTCCATGAAAGACCGGTAAGGCAGGAAAGAATAAAAACAACGATGAGCGACCGAAGCAGGTAAGCCCGTGGATAGAAATGCCGCACAAGCTTTGTAATAAGAATGGAAACAAAAAAGGCCTGAACAAATATGACCGGCCACATGGAAAGTCCGTTCAGGCTGAATATCCTTAAGAGTATACCGTAGGTTATTGGCCTGTCGACAGGCATCTCGGGTAAAAAACCGGAAGGCAGGAAGGTACCGAAATCGGAATTCAAAATGGGATAGCCGTTGTAAAAAGCCGGCAACAGCAGGAAAATGCAAGAAAGAAGATTTGCTGCATAGAACAGCAGATTCTCCTTGCCTGAGCCTCTATATATGTTTTGCATAAGTCATATAAATATAAGACCTAAAGACTCAACAGCCAATATCAGGAATTAACACTCACAGCGAAATCAGCGAGGTTGTTCTTTGCATCTTCGGCTATGAGATTTAAGGTGGGCTCATTGAGACATGCAAATTGTTCGTCCAATATGGCAAATTCACCCAGCTCTTCGTAAAGCTTAGCGAATTCTTCAACAGTCGTCTCTTTATCGAGCAAAGACCTGTTGAGGACGTACACCTTCAGCAC
>DASPNB010000138.1:0-9205 GCA_035626755.1 Flavipsychrobacter sp. | reverse complement strand
AGCAAAGATAATATAATAATATGTCCTGCGTTTGTCAAAACCCGGACGAAAAAAGTCCCGCACTTATGTGCGCGACTCACAAATATCAAAGCCCGGTCAATCCCTTAATCTCCCCCAATCCCGGTTCAGACTACTTAACCTTCACTCTCACCCCCTCACTATGGCTGCTGAATTCCGGCGCATACATACATTGTATGGTAGCAATGCCATTCGAGAAGTCGCCCTTATTCGTCACAAACATCGGGTATTCAAACACATACTTACCCTTCGGCAGTCTGCCAAAGAAGAAGTTGGTCGATACATCCTTCGTTGACTCGTAGTAGCCCAGTCCTCCCTGGTACTTATAGCTGCTGATCACATTCACAGGCTCAAAGCAGGCTGCACGCATATCTTTCAGGTGCACATACTCCATATCCCTGTCCACTATTATTTCTATACGCGCCTTCACTTTATCACCTACTGCCAGTGAGTTACCCTCAGTTATTTCCTGCAGTTCCGGACCGCTGTTGGTATTACGTTCTATATACAGTTGCTTCTTTACCGTCAGCGGTGTAGCGGCAGAACTGATCTTGTCCATGTTCTCAAAATATTGCCAGTACACTGCTCCCCACGATGTGCTGTGGTCATTATCGGCTACGGTAAGCTTTATATCTCCCATCACCGGCTGTATGTTCACACCATCATACACAGTTTTAAAGTAACCCGTACCTGCTTGTTGTTTCTGCTCCGTACTTTTTATCGTTTCATTACCCAACTGTATGGTGGCTACCGGTTCATTGTTCAGCCACTCACTGCCGTTCAGCAGCAGTGCATAGCAGGCGTCCGCCGTGGCTTTCGTTGTTCTCCAGTTCTGTGTCTGCTTTTGCTTCAGCAGCCACACTTTCATTTTGTCTATATCGGTAGTGTCCTTTGCCACTTCAGCAAAACACTCTATCAGCAGGCTCTGCGCTTCTATCGGTGCATCATACCACCAGTAGCTGTATCCCGGGTTCATCCAGTGCATGCCGAGTTCATCTTTCTGCATCGCAGTTTCTTTCAGCGAATTGATAATATCCTTAGGCTCCTTAGTATCCTTATTTCTATGCAGTGCGATAGCTATCATGCCTTTCATATAGGCATTGAACTTGGGCCAGTACTTAGCCGCTTGCTTCTTATAGTAGTTGACGGCTGTCTGGTTAGCCTTATCTACCGGCTGGCCATAGAAACTTCTCATATACAGGTATTGTATGTGGAAGTAGTCTATGTGCTGGTCCTCCAGGTTTATCTTATGCGCCACCAGGTAATCATAATCCTCTTTCACTTTCCTGTCCAGGTAGGGTAGTGCCTTGTCTACTATATCATTCATCCTGCCTTTGCTGTCTTGCACGCCCAGGTGTTTCAGCCTGCCCATGCCTGTGAGTATATACTGTGTGATATACCTGTCAGGATACATACCATGGAACCACGGGAATGCTCCTTCAGCCATTTGCATTTGTTTCAGCTTTCGCATACTGGCATCCAGGCTGCGGGCCAGCTTATGTGTTTCAAAGAGCATAGCTATTCGCTTCTTCTGCTCTGTTTCATTTTTCGCTTCCATCACCCATGGGGTCTCTTCCAGTAGTGCCGACTTCAATTCCTGGTTCTTCTCCAGGTTCGATAGCAATGCCTCGGTCGACTCATTCTCCCACTTTCGGAATATCTGTTCAATCTTTGGGCTCTGCTCTATTATGTGCGCTGCCAGTGCATTCGCATAAAAACGGTTGAAGGTCTGCTCTGCACATTCATAGGGATAGTCCATCAGGTAAGGCAGTGCCTGCACTGCATACCATGCAGGGTTGTCGGTGTATTCTACCGTCAACCTGTATTGCGATAGCGTCTCGCTGCTATCTGAATGACGCAGCTTCTCAAACGAGAAATTCTTCGTTCCATTACCATGTATCCACAGCGGCAATGTTTCTGTCACCATCATGCGGTTGCTCACCACAGGTATCGCATTTTCTTCACCATCACTGAAGTCCCCCGCCTTCGCGACTATCCTCACAAGCACCGGCTCATACAGGGTCTCAGGTATGTTCACCTTCCATGTCGCCACTGCACTCTCGCCTTTGGCTGCACTGAAGTTGGTATTAGCATCCTTCAGCCTGAATGGCAGATCCAGCGGCTGATTGGTCAGTGCATTCACGAAACTCAGCGTAGCGGGTCCCTTTAGGTCTTTATCGCTCAGGTTGCTGATTTTGGTGCTGATCACCATCTCATCACCTTGCCTGAAGAAACGAGGCAGCCCCGGCATCACCATCAGGTCTTTCTGCGTTTTCACCGTTCCGCTTAGCTGCCCGAAGCTCATATCCTGGGTATGAGCCAGCGCCATAAATTTCCACTCCGTCAGCGCCTCCGGCATCGTGAATTCTATCCTGATATTCCCGTTAGCATCCGTCCTCAGTTGAGGGTAGAAGAAAGCCGTCTCCTGCAGGTTCTTGCGTAGCGGCACATCGGCGGTATTCTCATTGGCTGCACCTGGTTCGGCGGCGGACTGCTCCTCCTCACTTGCATCTTCACATGCCACCCGGTCTTTCGCTTTTTTCTCTACTGCACCACCCGTAGCTACTTCTGCTAAAGCGATCCCATTAGCAGCTTCCTCTCCTCTTCTTCTCGGACTAGGAGCTGATTGATTAGCTACGGTCATGCTCTTTATCACATCACCCCCTCCCCTATAATAATTCCCATATTCCGGCAAAAAAAAGATCACATCATAGCTCTTCTCATAATACGGCAACGACTCTTGCTCGTAATAAGCCAGTTGCCTTCCGCTTTCCGTCCCAAAGCCAACATTGGTCTGCCAGTATAAGCGGTTATATATCGAGGGATACATGCCGTGCATGCTCCATCCGTGAGGCCTATATGCATCCAGCGATGCATCATACAGTCCTCCTACCATCTCGGCAGCCACTTTCTCTTTCTTCGGGCCGCTCACCACCATGGTCCATGTTTCTTTCTGCCCCGGTTGCAGTTTGTCGCGGTGCGTCTCCCAGCTTATTTTCAGGTCTTTATTGCTCCATGGCACATATACCTGTCCCGTTACCTGGTACACCCGGTTTTCTTTTATTGTTACATAACCAACAGTTATCCCGCCCCTGTCATTTTCAGTTACTTGTCTGCTCCATTCCAGCGGATGGCTATATTCCAGTTGTTTCCGGCTCTGCCCGTTGTTCATTGTTTGTTCCTGTTGTATCAGGAAGAGCTCCTTATATCCGCTCAGCACATTCACTACAGCTTTCTCGCCCGGTTCCTTGGTCTGGCTTTGGGGCATCAGGGCCAGTGCGTCAGGTATATGGCCACTGTTGCCGGCGTCCCATACCTGCACGTATTTCTTCTCGCTCACTACAGTGCCGCTCTTGTCTTTTGTTTCCAGCTCTATCACATACCAGCCGTTCTTGTTCCATATCTTCCTGTCTATGCCTGCTTTCCCATTTTCAGTTGTGGTAAAGCTGCGTTCCAGCACAGTGTTTCCCTTCGCCCAGTTCAGGTGGCTTGCTTCATCCTTATATTCATCATTGGGAAAGAACTTTCTGAAGGTCGCCTCATCCATCACAAATTGGTCGGGCATCGCCCACTGCCTTTTCCTCAATATATTATCAGGCCCTTTCAGCAGCGATATTTTCATCGTCACTTGCGCCGGCTCAAATTGCCCGTTCAGGTTTTGTGTCCTTACGTTTATAGTGTCCAGTTCTTTGGGACTCGCCTTTTCCGGTAGTGATGCTGTTATTTGTATGCCTATATATCCTGCACTTATGCGCTGGCTGCTGCTTCGCGTTTCCCCGTTTATATCGGTTACATCTGCATGCACGGTATAGATAAATGTCGGCAGCGTACTCTTGTCTACGCTCAGGTCAGGTTTAGCGGTAAAGTTTACTGTGAACTTTCCGTCTTTATCCGTCGTGGTAGTTCCGTTGGTTATCTCCGTTTCTGCAAAACTATGCCCGCCATACCACCTGTAGTACAGCCAGTAGTAAGGGAATACAATATTCCTCGTTACCCTGTATTTCACCGTTGCCCCGTCTATATTGTTGCCTGCATAGGCCTCAGCCTTACCCGTCATTTTTATTTCGTCGTTCAGTGCATAGCTACCTTTCAGGTCGTCAAATTTCACTGCAAACTTCGGTCGCTTATATTCTTCTACTGACAGATAAACCGATCCCGTGCTGTTACCTATATGCATATTGCCGGTAAGCCCGCTCTCAGGCGCAGTAAACTTACCCGTAAAAGATCCGAATTCATTGCTCTTCAGCTTTAGCGAACTTATCTTCTGGCCGTTTGCATCATAAAAAGTCACTTCTGTCTCCTTGTTGGCTATTACAGTATTCTTCTTCCCGCCATCTTCCAGGCTCACCATTATACCTTTAAAGTAAATGGTCTGTCCCGGCCTGTATATCGATCTGTCAGTAAATAGGAAAGTGTTGGTGCTCGGCTTGTTACGCTCGCCTTGCCTTCCATACAGGTTAAACGAATTGAAATGATACAGCGCGTCGTTGTCGGTCTTTACAGAAAGCCCCTGGTAGTATTCATACTTCCCCGCATTGCCTTTAAAAGATCCATCGGCGCCACTCTTTAGTTCTTTCACTCTTATTATATCATATTCGTGCGTCTTGTTGTTGTATTTTTCCGTGTAGAACTCAATTCTTGCATTCGCTATTGGCCTGCCCGTTTTGCGGTTCAGCACAAAGCCCGGGTTGTCATTGCTGCTTCCCGAAGAACTGATCACACTCAGCATCGACACCTGGAACACTACTGCAGTAAGTATATTATCCTTCCTGGCAAACGAGGCCTCTGAACTGGCTACCAGTGCATACATGCCTATCGGCAATGCATCTATTTTTATCTCCGTGGTATGCGCGTCGTAGTCTGCAATACCCGGTAGCGACGTTTGCCATTTCTGCAGCACATTGCCCTTCATAAGCGTGTTATACCAGGCAGTATCATAATAGTGTCTCATTGCCCTCTTATATTGCTCGGGATTCACGGGCACCACTTTAAAGTAGGCCTGCTCCACATTCTTATAGTTGAGTAATATTTTCGATGCCTCGCCAGGCAATACCACATCTTCGCTTTGCAGCGTCAGCTGTTTGGCCAGTATCTGTTGCAGCATTTGTCGCGCAGCAATACCGCCCTCGCTATCCGGGAACTTGCTCACTATAGCATCCAGTTTTTTCTTCTGGGCCGCGTAGTCATATTTCAGTTCCTGTCCGCGTGGACGCCTTTTGGGTTGCTTGTCATTATTGTTGTTGTCCCTCGTCTCATACAGCTGCATAGCTATCTTATAAGAAGCCATAGCCGATAGCGGATTGCTTGCATATTTGTTCTCTATACGCTCCAGTCCCTTTCTATACAACTCTTTTTTATCTGCGTGCACCGAATGGGCAAATGCAAAGTCTAGCCTCTGCAAGTCCGCGTCTATCAGCGCATCGGGTTTGATGTCGTTCTGGTGAAGCGATAGTATCTGCTGGTACAGCTTCAGCGCCTGCCATTGCATAGAGCCGGTATCTTCTGTCTTAAAGTTGTGCTTTGCGAACTCACTCACCTCGCTGAACGCCGCCGCATCGTCCATCACAAACTGGAACGTCGGCCTGGTCACATCCTTTTCATCGTTCTGGTAAAATCCTATAGCTCTGAATGCCAGCAGGTCAAAAAGGGTAGGGCGAAGGTTTCTTGTGTTCACACCCTTCACCAGCACCGGGTCATACTCTGCTATGTTTACCTGCTTCAGCTCACCGGCCCTGCTCAGCGAGGCCTTATATAGTGAAGCGATTTTATCAAAGAACTTAGCCGCATCCCATTGCTCAAAATCATTGCCCGTGGTGTTCGTAGCAGTCCTGTCCAGTATCTTCCAGCGGTTATTAATGTAGTAGTTCCAGTACAGTTGTGCGGTAATACTCTGCCACACCGCACTCACAGGGAAGCCTGTACTCTTTGTTTCCTGCTCCGCTTTTAGTATCGCGTCTTTTGCCGCATCCTCATTCTTCTGAAAGTCGCCCTTCATAAGAAACAGCTGTGCCTTCAGCATGGCTACCTGTTGGTTCTTAGCCTTAGCCTGCGCATACACCCCATCCAATATCTTCTTAGCCGACTCGGGGAAGCCCCTGTTCAGCAGAGAATCTGCCTTCTCCCAGTCACGCTTGTAGGGCTCATTATTGCTTTGCGCCCCGGCCATGAATGGCAATGCAAAACACAGTAAAAACAGGATATTCCTCATATAACGCTTTATTGATGGCAAATATAGAACGCAAATAATCTGCAATTCCATACGATTCACCCCCATAGGGGCAAGTTTAACATTGGCGCAGACACTACTTTTATGCCAATGTTTGAGATGGTTTCATAAACAGGGCCGGTATTCACCGGCTCTTTCTTAAAAGAGTAGCATAAGAAAAGCCTTACAGGAATGTAAGGCTTTTTTCATTTCGTGGTCGCCTGCGTCGAAAGCAGGGCATACCTTTACCCCTATTGAAACGAAAAAGGTAATGGTGATGAAAAAGGGAAAACAATATTAGCACCTTTAATGGGCTTTTCCAATCGCAATAACATGTTTTGTATTGCAGGCTCGCCGCAACGGTTATCTGCTTGGTTTACAACACTGTGCGATGTTTTTCTGCTTCTTATATTTTTTCCATGTACACGATAGGATGCAGCTCCCAGTTTGTTTTCCGCCATATTTGCGTGCATGATGAGCAGGTCATTGTTGCGTTGGCCCTGTGTTGATGGTCGTATAGCAGGTAGCCAAACACTCTAACCCTGGCATTCTTTACCAACTGGTCCTCATAGTCGGGGTTCAGCAATTTATATTCAGGCGTTATTTCCACTATTACGCATTCACTTTTTGGTGCATCCGGCCGTAGACCAATATAGATATGAACGTCGCCCGTTTTTTTAGCTTTGCTGGCCTGGTAGCAGTTACACGATTCGGGTCCTTCTTCTATAAAGCTTATTATGTAGCCTTCCGTATACATAAAGTCTCCGCTGTTATACAAATCCTTATCTTCCTCATCAGGTAGGTCTATCAGTTCGTCTATCGCCCAGTAGTCAGCCCATCGGTCTGGTATAGCCGAGCTCTTATTTTTGGCGATGTTGAGGTTCCTGTCTTTTATGCTGGTGATCGGTGAGCAGTCCCGCTTTCTTCCTTCTCTTGGGCATTTAAAGTCCGGCGGGCACTGAGCTGTAGCATTATTTGCGGCCAGGAGAACGATACATATTTGTAGAAATAGTTGCTTTAGCATAATGTGGTGTTTTATACAATGTATATATTTATAATGGGTTTTAATAAGTTTGCTGCTAATTATTTATTAGATAAATTCGGCACATAATTTGCAACCGCTAAATGATCACATACGGCTTATGAAAAAAATACTTACTCCTCTTTTGATCGCGGCTCTGGCGTTCGTTTCCTGCAACAAGGTGAATTCCGATGACCTGGAAGACGATGTGCCCTACTACCAGCACTACAGTGTAGACTACGATGGCTCCAACGACGAAACACTCGCTTACGGTGCTTTTCGCGTACGCGGCTCAGGCGGAGCAGCTGTCACCTTTGGTGAAGAAAGCTACCTGAAGATCAACGGCAATGCTACCGTGAAGAACGATTTCCTCAGCCTGGTAGTGCCTACCTATTCTTACAAAACCACGATGCTTACCGATATCACCTTTGAGCTGCACAAGAAGGACGGAAAAATAATTACTAACTCTGTTCCTCTCAACACTATCGACCCGGTTAATTTCCCTTCCGGTATGCCTTCCAATTTCTCCCGCGCAGCTGGGATCACTTTCAACTATAGTGGTAACGAAGGCGCGATAGAAATAACCATCAAAGGACGCGATCTCTCCAACCAGGAAGTGACCATCTCCAAAACAGTTACTACCTCGCAGGTTTCTTTCAATAGCAGTGAGCTGAGCGGCATCATCAACGGACAAATAGAGATCATCATGACAAGAGCCAAACAAATGAACGTTCCCAACTCCGACGAAAGCATCGGCGGCCTCATAGATATCCGTTACAGCGTACACAATACTTATATGCTGACTACGTAAGAACAATAAGCCACTGAATATTGAAAGGCCGCTCTCGTAGGCCGTCGTCGCCGCTGAAACCAGTATTGCCTGTTCCAACAAAAGTTGTAATGGTGCCCCCCAACAATGGCACAAGTGTTTTGCACTTGTGTCAGAGGTGGCAGCAAGTGTTTTCCACTTGCGTCACAACACACTAATAAAACCAGGTTCCAAAAATTCGACAGGCACCTTGTCTTCATCTCCTGCACTACTCCACGGATAGTCAGCTTCATTTTTTATCCAGCCTGCCCTCACAGGATTTGAATATATATAGGCAAATACCTGCCGGTACTGCTTTTCATCAGTTATCTGTATCGGATGATTGTTTGTTGCCAAAACTGGTAGTTCACACCGGCCTTTCCGAACTTGCCCCGCTGCCGCAAGTCTGTCGCAACGCCCCTGTGCACCGCTAACTTGTGGCTATGGATCGCTGCAGTTTGAAACTAGCCGTCCCGGCAAACTCCCTTTGCGTTTACAACCCACATGCCAGCCATCATTTTTCGGTTTTCACTTTTGAGTTTTGCGTTAAAAACAAGAAAGTTTCCCACACAGCCCGCTCAAAATTTGCATCCGCCGTCCCTCATTTCGTACCTTTGTTTTAGTTGATAGTCCATACTACCGGCAAGCTCTTTGACATAACTGTAAACCCTTTTCCGGAACCAGACTTCCGACGCCCAGTCTCACGACATCGCTGTCTGCGATATCTGCGGCTCTGCGAATGTCCGCGGGAAACACTTCACATATCGAGTATCAAGAATCGAGTATCAAGTATCAAACTCCGGCATCAGCCATTAACCTGTGTGGTAGTATAATTAACCTAAAATGGTAGCAAATGCACCTATAATTCACCCAAAATGCACGTAAAATTCACCTGTCTTCACCACAAAATGGTAGTATAAACGCTCGAAACCCTTATGCAGCAACACTGCCACCCTCAAAAAAAGCGTTCAAATGCACCTAAAACTTTTTTTGAATGCTTTTCTGGTTCAGGCACACCCGAAGTTTATAGAAGAAAAATGTGTCTGATCCTGGAAAAAGTGTTCACCCCGTTCACGTGATTTTGCCCTGTCGGCACAAACAAGTTTTCCAAACTTCTTACCTTCACGGCTCCTAAACAGGTAAAATGAAATAC
>DASPNB010000137.1:0-2167 GCA_035626755.1 Flavipsychrobacter sp. | reverse complement strand
AACACCGTAGCTGTATTTACCAACTTCTTTGATCAGGGGTTTGAACTGGACGTCGCCCGATTTGTTGTCCCGGTACCAAACGGCATTGCCATTGAGGCCTTTGCCACGGTCACTGATGCTCATGAACGTGTAGTGCTCATCTTCAGTGGTGAAAGCTGTGTGAAAGCGTTGGGGATTGGCCTTGTCTTCGTACACCAACTGGTCTTCTGATTGCGGCGTGCCAACCTTATGGAAATAGATCTGGTGATTTTCGTTCTTGGAAGAGAGTTCCTTGCCTTTGTCAGGCTCGGGGTAGCGACTGTAATAAAAACCATCGCCCTGCCAGCCGATACCGGAAACCTTTACCCATTTGAGCTCGTCTGAAAGGTCTTTGTTGGTCTCCATATCGCGAACGTAATAGGTTTGCCAGTCTGAGCCGCCTCTTGAAAGGCCGTAAGCTGCATACTTTCCATTGCGTGATAAGGCAAAGCCGGTGAGTATGGTGGTGCCATCGGCAGATAATTTATTGGGGTCGATCACCAGTTCGGGTGTGCCATCGAGGCCTTTCTGGCGATAAAGGACAGATTGGTTTTGCAGGCCATCGTTCTTATAAAAATAAAAATACTGGCCGTTTCGGAAGGGGGCGGAATACTTGGCGTAATTGTAAACCTCCTCTATGCGCTTGCGCCATTCCGGGCGGTAGCTGATCTTATTGAGGTAATCGTAGGTCACTTTGTTCTGTTCCTGCACCCAGGCTTTGGTGTCTGCGGCATTGTCGTCTTCCAGCCAGCGGTAAGGGTCTGCCACTTTGGTGCCGAAGTAGTCATCCACCTGGTCCACCTTGCGGGTGTTTGGGTACTTGTATTGCGCGTGGAGGGCGCATGGGATAAGCAGAACAAAAACTATTCTCAAAAGGGATAATCTCATAATACCTGGTTTAGTTAGCCAAGTTTACGAAAAAAAACCAGCGGTTGTGTGCCGCTGGTGTATGAATACAAAGGGCCGCGATGTGGTCACGGCACTTTGCTTAGTGTGGCCCACGCGAAGCGGGGGCCGCATGTGAACTTAATTCATGGCTGCTATGTCTTCTTTAAGATAGGCTACCAGTTCATTTACCTTGCCGTTACGGGACGCTTTCAGGAAGATGTCGTACAACTGCTGGCCGTCTGCAAAAGGTTTGTTCGACTGCTTGCGGCGAAGCTTTGATTTTGCGCGGTGGAGCAGTTGCCTGCAATTGTCGTAGCTGATGCCGAACATTTGCTCGATCCACTCGTATTCTTTTTCGAATCCTTTTTTAAGGATGAATACGGCTTTTTCGTGTGGAGTGAGCACAGATTCAACAAGGTTGAACAATTGCTGCAGCTCGGTCTCTGTTTCGTAGCGGAACGAAGGTTCCATACTTGCAGTTTCTGTTTTCAACGTGTGTGCTGCAAACACGCGTTGTCTTTTTTCTGAACGGATGTTGTTGATGAAAAGGTTGTGAATGGTCCTTTTGATGTAACCCCGTTCATTGCTTACCGATTTAACATCGCCTGCATAGAATCTTATCATTGCTTCCTGGACAAGATCATCTGCGAGCATGGTGTTTTGTGTGAGCTTCCTGGCGTAGGACCTGCATTCGGCGTGCAGTAAAGTTAATTGTTGTGTCATGGCTGGTGATTGGCTATACTTTAATGAATGTTTAATTGCAGTGCAAAGATGATGTGATAAACATGCGATTTCAATAGCATGAAAATGTGAAACGTACACATTAAATCAGGGGAAACATACCCGGTTTGTAGTATTTCATACCCGGAAGTGGGTATGGTGGGACAAAAAAATGCGGGTCGGCTGGCGTGATCCGCATTTTTTGTTTTAGAGCGATCGCGCTTCGCGCGATCGCAGTTTATTTGAGGAACGGATCACGCGAAGCGTGATCCGTTCTTATGGAAGTTCGTGGATCGCGCGAAGCGCGATCATATATTTATAAAAGTTTATACAAGGCCTTCGTTAATTGCTTTTAACACTGCCTCGGTTTTTGAATTCACCTGCAGCTTATCATAAATATGCCTGATATGAGAACGCACCGTGTCAATGCTAATGAAATATTCATTCGCTATCAGCTTATAACTATACCCATTCACAAGCCCTTTTAATATCTCCTGCTCGCGTTCAGACAAATTATAATCAGGCTTCTGGGCCTTGGGCT
>DASPNB010000136.1:0-2167 GCA_035626755.1 Flavipsychrobacter sp. | reverse complement strand
CGCAGAGTTTGAGGAGATAATGGACAAGCCTCCTGTAAGTCACTATGCTTACGATCATGAGATGCCGATAGATACACGTTATCCGTTATTGACGCCCGTAAAATACATCTACAGGAAAATTTTTCCGGTAAAGAAATGATCGCCATAGTTAATTACGGCCTGGGAAACCTGGCCTCAATAAGGAATATGTTCAGGCGGCTCGGCGTCGATGCAATAATTACCGACGACAAGCAAAAGATACAGGATGCGTCAAAATTATTGCTGCCAGGGGTAGGGCATTTTAAGAAAGGGATGGCCAACCTGCAAGAGTCAGGCTTAAGCGAAGTGCTGCACCGGGAGGTAGCTGAAAAGGGTAAGCCCATATTGGGTATATGTTTAGGCGCGCAACTCATGACAAGACATAGCGAGGAAGGTGATGTGGCTGGATTAGGCTGGGTTGACGCCGTAACGGTACGTTTTGACAAAACGAAACTGAACGATCTGCCTGTACCGCATATGGGATGGTCAGATATCAGTTTGAATAACAGCTGTGAATTATGGGACGGTCTGCCTGCCGATCCGAGATTTTATTTCGTTCACGCATACCATTTTCTGTTTGACGATAAAAGCGAAGTAACGGCCACATCCAGGTATGGCTACGACTTTACCTGCGCATTTAAAAAAGATAATGTATTCGGCGCGCAGTTTCACCCTGAGAAAAGCCACAAATTTGGCATGAAGGTTTTAGAGAACTATAATAAGTTGCGGGGTTAAGATGAGACGGATCAGGACCATACCGGTTTTGTTACTTAAGAATGGCGGTTTATACAAGACAGTCGGTTTTAAGAACCCGAAGTATGTAGGTGATCCTATAAACGCTGTGAAAATATTTAACGAAAAGGAAACTGATGAACTGATACTGCTGGACTACAATGCTTCTGCAGACGGCCGTTCTATCGACTATAAACGAATTGAAGAAATAGCCGGGGAAGCTTTTATGCCAATGGCGTATGGCGGTGGCATAAAAACTCTTGATGATGCCAAACGTGTGTTTGATTGCGGGTTTGAAAAGGTTGTATTGAATTCAGTATTGGCACAGCATCCGGACCTGGTAGAAGCTATTGGCAGTATATATGGAGCACAGGCAGTGGTCGGAAGTATAGATTATAAAAAGAGTCTTTTCGGCAAAAGCAAGGTCTTTACCATGTCGGGCTCAAAGAACCTGGGGCACGATCCGGTTGAGTGGGCCGGAAAATTACAGGAATATGGCGTAGGCGAGATAATGTTGAACAGTATCGATAAGGATGGGACTTGGTCGGGCTACGACCTGGAAATGATAAAAAAGGTTTCTGAAAAAATTAATGTGCCGCTTATAGCATGCGGTGGTGCAGGCTCCGTAGCCGATTTGAAGGATGGCGTGCAGGCCGGAGCATCTGCTGTGGCGGCCGGCAGCATGTTCGTTTTTCAAAAGAAAGGGATGGGTGTTCTGATAAGCTTCCCTGCAGAGAGTATAATTTACGGCTAAAATTTATTACTAAATAGAAATGAAAAAAAGTGATTTGCGTTTCGCGCTGATAGGTTGTGGCAGAATTGCCAACCGCCATGCCGAACATATCAACAACCAGGCTCAACTTGTGGCCGTGTGCGATATAGATAAAGACAAAGCCGATGCTTTGGCCAAACAGTATAATGCACGTGCTTATTACGATATCAATGAATTGCTGGGCGCAGAGAAAGACATAGACGTGGTTTCTATATGCACGCCTAATGGCCTGCATGCTCAGCATAGTATTTCGGCGCTACGTTCAGGTTTCCATGTTCTTTGCGAAAAACCGCTGGCCACCAACGTGAACGACTGCGGAGAAATGATCAAGACAGCTGAGCGGTACAACAGGCGTTTGTTTGCCATCAAGCAAAACAGGTTCAATCCTCCTGTGGCTGCGGTAAAAACGGCGATAGACGAAGGGAAGCTTGGTAAAATATACAGTGTACAGTTAAGCTGTTTCTGGAACCGCAATCCCCAATACTATGAGAACTCCTGGAAAGGTACCAAAGACCTTGACGGGGGCACGTTGTATACGCAGTTTTCGCACTTCATCGACCTGCTGTATTGGCTTATAGGCGATGTGAAGTCAGCAAAGGCCTTTATGGAAAACTACGATCATCAAGGAGTCATAGAATTTGAAGA
>DASPNB010000135.1:0-2685 GCA_035626755.1 Flavipsychrobacter sp. | reverse complement strand
AAACTTCGTTGCAAAATCCCGTAACTGTTGATCGCCATAGGAGGAGGCATACAACTCCGCAGGTCCCATCTTCTTTTCATGTGTGTAAAGACGGAGAAGAAGCGCTCCAATGGTTCCTCAGGCTCTTTCAATTTCTTCATGTGGGTAAGATAGCGGCTCATTTTGGGGCAGAAGATAAAGTCGGCGGGCGACTGCTCTGTCCACTTGATGACTGTATCTTCAGAGGGCAGGCGGTAAAAGCTGCCATTGATCTCCGTGGTAGTAAAATGGTCGGTGTAATAAAGAAGCCATTTGGTAGTTGCCAGCTTTGGAGGGTAGAAATCGCCCTTCCAGTGTTTATAGCTCCAGCCCGATGTTCCAACATGAATATTTGTTCTCACCTTTTAACAAAAATAAATTCCGGGCCATACAACTCAGCTGGCTTAACAGTCGTCAAATAAAACGACAATGATTAAAATGAAACAACTTTTGCTAAAGCGCTCAACAGTTGGAAAGCGTTCAACACTTGTGGTGAAAGAGCAAAAGCCTATGCCTTCCCTGGTGGCTTGTTTACTATTTGATTTTATTGGCTACGCCTCCTATGCCGTTCCTTTTTTAGGTGAGTTCCTGGACCTGGCTTGGGCCCCGATTTCAGCTATTATCTTCTGGAACATGTTTGGTTTTAAGAAAGGGTTCTTTGGTGGTGTGTTCAGCTTCATAGAGGAGCTGATGCCCGGACTAGACTTCATTCCTACGTTTACGATAAACTGGGTACTTCTTTACTTCAAAAGAAATAAAGAAGCCTTGTCGGTCCGGCCTGTTATCAGCTAACAATCTCCACCAAGCCTAATTGCTTATCGATCACTACAAATTGCGCCGCAAATCCCGGCGCAATTTTACCATAACAGTGTTCCATTCGCAGTACCCTGGCAGGATAAAGGGAACACATTCTCAACGCTTCCCCTGTTTCAATCCCCACTTGGGTTACCAGCTTATAAAAGGCATCGTACATGCTGATGGCCGACCCGCTTAAGGTGCCGTTGCACTCGTATTTATCTCCCACCAGGTGATGTGGGTAAGGACCTTCCGTTGTTTCCGTTACCGCATCAGTGATGGCAAACAGCCGCTCGCCCATCAGCTTTTTGGCAATGGCTATCATGGTAAAGTCTACATGGTGGCCATCGGGGATAATGCTGGCAGTTACCGCTGTGTGCTGCAGTGCTGCACCTGCAAGTCCTGGCTCGCGGTGGTGCAAAGGACTCATGGCATTGTATAGATGTGTAACCGAAGTAATGCCCTTATCAAAACTTTGCAGCCCTTCTTTATACGAGGCATTGCTGTGTCCTGCAGAAAGAATGATGTTATAGGAGAGAATAAGGTCCACTACTTCCTGTGTGCACATTTCCGGGGCAATGGTGATGGTTTTGATGACGTCTTTTCCATACTCCAGTAAGTCTCTTGCTTCTTCTACTGTAGGAGGATGCACCAGGCTTTCGATATGAGCGCCTCTCTTCGCAGGGTTGATCCATGGGCCTTCCAGGTGTAGGCCATGCACGCCCTTGCCGCCGGCTTTCCAATAGTCCCTGACCGCGTCTATGGCTTTTTTAAACACTTCTGCTGTATTGGTAGCCAGGGTAGGCTGAAACAGGCAGGTGCCTTCCCTGGCAAACACTTTCTGCATGGTTTGTAAGGTATCGGCAGAAGGATATACAGCCAAGAGTTTGCCGCCTGCGCCATACACCTGGAAATCAATAAAGGCAGGTGCCAGGAAACGTTCCGCATCTTCCCTGATAAAGCCATTGTCCAGAACCGGGTCAATGGACTGGATGGTTCCATCTTTTATGGTTACTTCCTGATTGTACAGCCAGTCGGTACCGGTAAAAATCTTTTCTGCTCTAATGGACCTTTGCATGGAGTAAAAATAAGCTGTCTGCTATTTTACTCTTACTAATAGCAGGCTGCTAAGTTCCTTCTTCCTGGTAGCAGGATTCACAAAAGGAAGCTGCATGGTGGTGATTTCGTAGTCGGCGGCTTCGTGCTGTTCTAACACAGGCAGTCCTTTTAGTTTGATCTCTTCCAGTCGTCTGCTGTCGGTTATGATCCAGACAGGGGAGGGCTGTTGCAGCACTGTATCGGTAAACTCTTTTCTTAGTTCACTTGTATAATAGTTGTACGACGAACTGTAAATGCCGGGCCAGAACCAGACCTTCTTTGCATCGACCTTTTCTTTAGTGGTCACGGCCAGCTCATTGCCTCCCTGGTACTGTAATAGCAGGGGGTAGAAGTTGGCATTGAGCAGAAAGAACACCAGCAGCGAAGTAATCACCGAAGCGCCTGTAAGCTTTTGCAGGTTGGACTTTAGGCGCAGCAAGAACGATATGCTGAAACCCAACAGGAAAAGGAAGCCAAAGATGACAACTGGTTGATGAACAGGAAAGGCCCATATGTTAATAGCTCCCGCTATCAGTAGGCAAAGAACGCAAATAATCACTTGGGTAATTAAAAGACCTTTCAGGCTTCTGCCTTTTTCTCTTTGTTCAAACAGGTAAGAAGCGGTGAGAACGGCGGTAGCCGGGAAAATGATCGGCAGGTAGTGAGGCAGCTTAAAGCCGGAGAAACTGATCATGAGGGCAAAGACAATGAAGGTGCCGATGGTAAGCCACTCGTAGCTCCTGTTGGCAAAGCCTCTGAAGCGTTTGAAGAACG